>NZ_JBQKUH010000079.1:0-14575 GCF_054968485.1 Leisingera sp. G5_S3_59_S7 | reverse complement strand
GTCAGCCGCCGGCGGAAGGAGCCCGGTTATGTGGATTCAGCACAAAGTCAAGGAAGGCGAAACGTTCGAGGATATTGCAAAGAAGTACAAGGTCAAGGACCTGAAAGTCCTCCTCCAGCACCCCAAGAACAAACCCGCGGCGGCGGCGTACCGGAAAAAGCAGCCGCTCAAGAAAGGCATGGTCGTGCATACGCCGGACCCAAAGGCGAAATGCTATGTCATGAAGGTCGGCAACAAGCAGTACCCGCTGTCCGAAAAGGAATGGAAGCAGTCCATGGCGGCGCTGAACAGGGCCATGGACCTGAGCCTGAAGCGGATGAAGCGGGAGCTGGACAGCGCCAAATACCGGCACAAAATGCAAAACGACCTGGACGACGAGCATTTCATCATCTCGTTCCTGATCCGGTCCGGCGACGGCCCGGTGGCCTTGCAGGCGATGGCCAACGGCGCTGTCGCCAACCTAGAAAAAACCGTCAAAAGGCGGGATTACAAGCACTTCGAATTCAGCATGAAGCTTGCTGAAAAGCAGATCAACATGTACCGCACCGGTCTCGGCAACTGGCTCAGTGATGTGGTTGGCACCGCCGAAGGCTGGAAAACCGGCCTTTCCCTCGTGCGAGACATCAATTTCGTCATATTCGGCGCCGCGGCGATGACCCTTGCCGCTCCGGCCACCGCTGTGGCGACAGTTGCCTGGGGCACCGGAATCGGCGCCGGCACGGCGGTCATTGCCGAGAGTGCAAACCAGATCGGCAAGGTAATCGCTGGCGACCCGGTGACCAACAAGAGCTCAGCAAAGGCTATCGGCAAAGCCATGCTCCGGGGCGGAATCGCCGGCGGTGCGGGCGCAACTATTGCGAGGTTCGTCAGCGGATATGTCGCTCCCAAACTGGCTGAATACATCCTCCGCAACAGAGTCGCAGCAAGATTGGCGACGAGGCTGATCTCGAAATCGCCCCTGATACCTAAATTGACCGACCGCCTCTTGGAGCAGGAGATTAAAGCGCTTGGCGAGAACGTGGTGAAGCGGTTTTCCTCGCAAGCTTACAAGGAACTCGCCAGCAAAGTCCTGGTCAAGCTGTTCGTGCGGTCTGGCGTCAGCGGAACCAGCAAAATTCTCCAAAAGATCCTGCTGTCTGACAGCAGTCGCAGACCTGTTCACATGTATCTCGAACAGAATGCCACCACGCTCAAAGGGAAAATGGACCAGAAAAAACTTGGGGAACGCATTGCCAAGTTACTGCAGCGCGATCCGGTAACTGATATGGCCTTCGAGACCTTCTGCAGAAGCAACGTGAAGAAAATCGAGGGCGAACTGCGCGCCGAGGTCAGGAAGGGGCTGAAGGCCAAGACCTGGGAATGACCGTTCCCAGGCTTTGCAGGCCGGTCACGGCGTTCCGCCGGAATGGCCGGTCATCATCAGGCTCCCTCAGCCGCGGGCGCGGTCCTCTGCACCCTCACCCGAATTGCGAGCAGTGGGGCGAGATCTTGGCGTAATTCGATGCGGTGTCGATCGACAGGCTCTTGACGGCGACCTTGTAGAACGGCCCGTCATCGATTTCCTTGTAGGCATCGATCGCCACCTTCCGGGCGGCTTTCGCCTCGGCCTGGGCAAAGGCGTCATAATCGCCCTTGTACTTGCGCAGCATCGCATCGGTGTGTTTCTGCAGGATCTTCTGGCAGGCGGAATTCATCGCCTTGACGCCCTTGACGCAGATCTTCTGGTGCTCCTCCTCATGCGCCTTGACCAGGGAAAAGCACTTGGATTTCTTATCTATGGCTTTGCTTAGGTAGATCTGGCCGGTGTAGCGGATCGACAGGGTGACCGAAGACAGGCCGACGGCTTTCTTGGTCTTCCCGTCCATATCCCATTCGAAACTGGCGTTCATCAGCTTCAAATCCGGCGAGTGCTTTCCGAACAGGACGCCTTTCTCCCCCTTCCTCATCTTTTGCAGCTTGGCATGATCAATGATCGTGACCTTCGCCTTGGCCTGAATATCGGTATCGATAATGTATTTGGTCTTAGCCATCGGGGCGCTCCGCAATAAAGGCCCAGCCGGGGCCGGTATGAATTGCTGCCATGCGACCCCCGGCGGCGGGCCATGCGAACCCGTAACCGCCGCCAAGGCCCGCTGATCAAATCTTAGCCCGGATGATTGGGCTGGCAAAGCGGACAGGCGCACGTCCGGGGGCACAGGTGGCCGTTCTGGCGGAACCGCCGCGACAGGCCCCGGTCCCAGGCTTTGAAGCGTCCGTGCCGGTCAGTCCGCCGGGTTCTGAACGGCGCCAGGCAGGAAAACCGGGCCGGGCCTCTGACCGCTCAGGCTCGCCTGCACGGCCTCCCGCAAGGCCTCGCTGCGGTCCAGCAGCTTGCGGAACTCCGTCTCGCGCAGTTCCAGCAGCACAGACGGAGCGATGGCGCGGGCCTGCGCCTGGGCTAAGCGGGCACCGGGGGTCAGCAACGCGGCATGGCCGAACATGTCGCCCCGCCCCAGCCGGGTCACCCGGCCTGCCCGCCTGAGCTCCAGCGCGCCGGAGGCGATGAAATAGACGCTCCCGCCGCCGCCCTGGTCCGGCAGCTGGCCACCCGCATTGACATGGACGGTCTTCAGGCTGCGCTGCAGCTGCCGGCGACTGCGCCGGTCCAGCGCTTCGAAAAAGGGAAGCCTGCGGATTAGCTCGGCGCGCTGAACCGCCACATCCAGCCGCGGACGGCTGTCCAGCTGCGCCCGGCGGGCAAGCAGGTCCTGCAGCAGGGCCGTCAGCACTTCGGTGCCGATCAGCCCGTCTTCATGCAGGGTCCGGTACTCGCGCTCCTCAAACCGCAGCGCCGCGCGCCGGATGAACAGACGCTCCAGCTCTTCGGCATAACCGGGATACTGCAGCCGCAGCCCCTCCAGGGCCGCCTCCAGCGCTTCCGACCGCCGGGCCAGCATCCCGTGCAGCAGCTGGGCCACGCGTTTGCCGTGGATCCGGCGGATGCGGCTGTCGACAAAGGCATCGAGGTCGCCAAGAATGACCCGCTGCGCCAGCATGTATTCAAACCGGTCCGCCGTCAGCCTGCCCAGCAGCACCGGCACCCGCAGGCGATTGTGCAGCGCCAGCGCCAGGCGGAAGCCGCGGCCATAGGCCAGCATGCCCCGCGCCCGCCTGCGGTAGCCGGAGCGGCCCTGGGTCCGGACTGCTTCGATCAGCCGGTCGGCGCCGGTGATCAGCTGCTCCGTCACGCGGGCGGAAATCAGCCGCTCCCGCAGCTGGCGCAGCGCCGCTTCGCGCTCCGCCGCCGCCAGCGAAATCAGCCCCAGCTTGACCCGGTCCTTATCCAGAATGCCGGTGGTTTCCTCCGCCGCCCGCACCGCCTCGTCCAGCCAGATACCGAACTGCTTGGCCTCGTCGCGCACGGTTTCATGGTTCAGCCGGTAGCTTTGGGTGACGCCGGCCACCTCTTCGCGCACGGTTTGCAGTGCGACTGCAACCGCCTGCTGCGACAGCGCCGCATCAAAGGCAGAGAGCCGGTCCAACCCGAGCCTGCTTACCACCCAGCGCAGGGTCGTGCCCTGAACCAGCAGGGTGAACAGGACAAAGCCGGTGGCGAGAATGCCAACAAGGCGCTTGGTCTCATGCGGGATCAGCGCGTTCTCGGTCACCGCCAGCGCCAGCGCCAGCGTCAGCGCCCCCCGCAGGCCGCCCCACAGGATGGCAGCGCGGTAGCTGCGGTCTATGGCGGGCGACAGCCGTAACCCGCTCAACGCCGGCATCATGACAAACAGGATCAGCGCGCGGGCCGCGATGGCGGCGGCGATCACCACCAGGATCAGGACGAAATCCGTCAGCCGGATTTCCTGCAGCAGGCGCGGGATGAACAGCGCCGCCAGCACAAAGATCATCGCTCCCGCCCAATGTGCCAACAGGTCCCAGCTCTCGCACAGCTTGGTCCAGGCCTGCGGCGTCAGCCGCCCCGGCGCCGCCAGGTGCAGCGACAGCCCCGCCGCGACCACCGCAATGACCCCGGAGGCGCCCAGCACCTGCTCGGCAATGACATAGGCCAGATAGGGCAAGGCAACCGAAACCGACAGCTGCGCCAGGATAAAATCCGCAAACAGGCTCATGACCCAGACCGCCGCCCTTGTTGCCAGCCAGCCGGTCAGCGCGCCGCCCAGGATCAGCATTGGAAAGCCCGCCAGCGCCTCCTGCATCGAGGGATCGGGAACGCCGACCATCACGAAGCCGAGGAACAGGCCAAACAGCGCAATTGCCGCCGCATCGTTCAGCAGGCTTTCGCCTTCGACGATCCGGGTCAGGCGCTGTGGCGCGGCAATCGAGCGGAAAATGCTGACCACCGCCGACGGGTCGGTGGTCGAGACGATGGAGCCGACCAGCAGGCAGGCGGTCAGCGGCAGGCTGCTCGCCCAGTGCAGCGAATAGCCCACCAGCCCGGTCGCCGCCACAACGGCGATCACCGCCAGAACGATGATGGGCACGCCGTCCCCGACCATCTCGCGCAGGTCCATTCCGATGGTGGCCTGGAACAGCAGGGTCGGCAGGAAAACATAGATAAAGATCTCGGCCTGGATCGGCAGCCCCAGGATTGCCTCCGCCACGGGGTTGAGCGCATCGGTCAGTTCGGTACGCAAAAAGAAGCTGGCGCCAAGGCCCAGCACGATGCCGATCATGGCAATGATGGCGCTGTATGGCAGCCGCAGCCGCGCGGCCAAAGGCTCCGCCGTGCCGATCAGGAAGAACAGCACGGCAATGAAGGAGATGACAACCCAGGTATCCATATCTGCCGATAGCGGTTTTCAGAAGGCGAAGGAACGCAATAGTGCAGCCCCACTGCCCGGCCGCATAAACCCGCCATTGCGGCGGCTTGGGAATTCGCAGCCAAATCCGGTGCTGTTGGGCAGCTGCGGCGCTCCGGCCCGTAAACCCGCTCAGGCCGCGCCGCTCAGGGACGCCCGCCAGACGCGGAAACGCCCCTGCCCCGTCACCTCCTGCACCAGGTTCTTCGCCTCGAACCAGGCAATGTTCCTTTGCACCGCGGCGCGGCTGGCGCAGCTCAGTTCTTCGGCCAGCGGGGCTGTTACCAGCGGCCAGCTGCGGAACACCTCGATCAATCGCGGCGGTGTGCGGCCCGACAGGGATTTGGCGCGGCTGCGAGCGTCGCTCTCCCACTGGTCCAGCTGATCCAGATGCCGCATTGCCCGGAGAACCCCCTGGTCCACCGCCTGCAGCCAGCGGTGCAGCCGCTCCTGCGGCTCGCCGCCGCCGCGCAGCCCCCCTGCCCCGCTCATCAGCACCGGCGCAAACAGGGCGCCGCCCTGCCCTTCGCCGGCCGACATGCGCGCAGCGATCACCGCGCCCTCCAGAACGTCGCCCTCTGGCCCGATCCCCGCCATCCGCCAGAGGTGAAAGGCAAAGCACGCGCGGACGATCGGATGCAGGGCGGATGCGGTTTTCATGATGGCATTCCACCCGGCGATCCTGCCGGACAAGGGATCTTCGCCCGGGGCGTCATGGCGGCCCAGAAACCCGGCGATATCCGCCCCCGGGCCGGGGCCGCCCGACAGGCGGCGGAACGCCCAGGCGGTGCGCTGCAGCGCCGCGGTATCATCGCCGGACGCGCTGACCCGCATCGCCTGCCACAGCCCCAGCCTGTCGGGGGAGATCCGGTCGCCGGACAGCCAGCTGAGCCCGGACGCCTCTGCAAGCGCCAGCCTGTGGCGCCAGCCTTCGGGCCCGCGCCGCAACCGCTCATCCAGCGCCCCGAACCGCGCCGCCGTCTGCGCCAGATGCAGCGCCTCCGCCGCCTGCGCCTGTTGCCACTTGGCGACCTGCGCCCGCTCATCCGGCTCGGCGCGCGGCAGCGGCGGCAGAAAGTCCGGCTCCTCCTCCGGCGGTCCGGGCAGGAACCACAGGTCCTCCTCCCCGGTTTCACCATCATAGGGGCCTTTTCCGGCATCTGTGCCGCTGCCTTTGGTTTCAGATAGGGTCCGGATCATATGTGCAAATTGTAGTCATTTTGCACATTACTCAAGCGATTTCGTCTTTCCCGGCTGGCTCTGCGCAGGGACAGCGCTCAGCGCCGGTGCACCCGCCCCTGCCGCACCGGCCGGAACAAGGAAACAAGGGGGACAGCTGGCAGCCCGGGCGAATGGTTGAAAATCGCACGCGTCTTCAAACCTCCGTTTAATAGAGATATATTCAATTGAAAATTGTTCCGGATCAGGCAAACTTGTGAACGATCGCGAATAGACAGCTTCAAGAATCCACCATGCCCTTCATCGGCTATGCCCGTGTCTCTACCGATGACCAATCCACCACTGCCCAGGCTGAAGATCTCCGGGCTGCGGGTTGCGCACGGGTGCATCAGGAACAGGCGTCCGGCGGCGATCGGACGCGACCGGTCCTGAACCGACTTTTTGAAACGCTCCGCCCAGGTGATACGTTGGTAGTCGTTCGACTGGACCGGCTTGCCCGTTCGCTCTCCCACTTGTTGGAGGTGATTGAGGGGCTGGAGGCCAAAGGCGTCCACTTTAAGTCCCTACGCGACCCGGTCGATACCTCCAGCCCACAGGGAAAATTCACCCTCCAGGTGCTGGGCGCCGCGGCAGAACTGGAACGCGCGCTGATCCGGGAGCGCACCTTGGTCGGTCTGAAATCGGCGCGGGCGAAGGGCCGGATCGGTGGCAATCCCGGACTACGCAGCAAGGACCCCACCGCCCTCCGAAAAGTACAGGCTGCCCGTGATGAGGCCCTGTTCCGGCGGCTGGAGGAAAGCGCGCAGGACTGGGTTCCTGAGGTGCGCCGCCTGCGGCCCGACCTGCCGTGGGACGACGTGGTTCGGATCATCAATGCCCGGCTTCCATCCGGCGCGCGGAAATGGTCTCGGGAAAGACTGATCCGCGCGGCGAAACGCTATGTCCGCGAAGGTTTCCTGGAAAGCCATGTCCTTGAGCGCGCCCGGCGCAGGGAGCCCGATGACCGGCTGATGACGATTGTTGCCGCCATTGCAGGCTCGGCTCCGGACATCACGCTGCAGCAGATTGCAGACCGGCTGGAGGCCATGCGCGAGCGGACACCGCGTGGGCGGGCAAAATGGTCTGTGTCTTCCGTCAAGATGCTGCTGGACCGCGCCAAGACCCAGGGCCTGATTCCGGCCGAGCGGCCCGAATAGGACGAGCCGCAAACACAGGATGCCCCCTGCCCTAGACCTTTGGAACCTGTCCTATCGAATTTGTTCCAAAAGAGATCTTACCGAAGGTTTTGGCTTCATAACTGTAGTTATATGCGGCAATTCGGTTGTGTTGGTAGCTAGGTGTTCAGTCCGGATATCTGGTGGATCGGATCGGCAATGAAACTGCCTGGTTCTAAAGTCCAGACTTTGCAGTTGTATTCGTAGGGCTTGAGCCCGCTAAGGCTCTTGAGCCTTTGGGCGAAGTTAAAAGCGGCCATGAAATCGGCGAAGAGGGTGAAAAGTTGATCGTGGCTGTCGCAGTGGGAGCGTTTGACGGTGGCGTCCTTGACTGTTCGGTTCATCCGCTCGACTTGACCATTTGTCTACGGATGGTGGGTTTGGTCTGCCGGTGCTCGCTCCCGTTCGCTTCGCACAACATGTCAAAGCGCATATGCTGGGAATTGATCGTGTTGTGGCTACGGTCTGGTCGGAGAACTAAACCCCGTTGTCGGTCAGGATCGCGTGGATTCGGTAAGGGATTACCTCGAACAGGTGTTCCAGGATTTCACATTCCGTCCGCTTGACGGCTTTCTCGACCAGTTGGGCGGCCGTTAAGTTGTTGGTCTTGCCGATAGCAATGAAGAGATGGAGCTTATCCTGGCGGTCTGTAATATCTGCGATGTCCATGTGAAAGAAGCCGATGGCGTAAAGATTAATGCACTGACGCTTGGGTTTGTCCCCCTACATCCGGTAGCCGTGAGATGCCATTCTGCTGAACGCAGTGGTGCAGCGCTGTCCGGGTCAGGTGCGGGATCGAGGGCTGGAAGGCATAAGACAATCATCCATAGGAAGGAGCGTGCGCCGCCGGAAAGCTACCACCATAGCCTCCTAAGCCTCGTTGAGAAAGGTCGAGCGAGGTTCAGTCGGATCGGTCTTGCGATCCTCGACCGTCTCGCACTTGTGCCAATTCGCGACCGTCTTCGGGTTGATATCGAGTACTCGGCTCAATGCCGCCGTCGAAGTTTGCGATCGTTTTATTGCAGCTCGGATAGGCGTGCTTAGTCGTGGCGCCGCTGTGACGAACTTGTCCCATAGTGCTTCCTTCTCTTCCACAGAATGGATCGCACCATCAAGCTGTGGGATTAAACACCTAGCTCAACAAAGTCGCTTTCAAGCGACCTGAACGCTTTCACGTGAGAGTGTACATATCGACTGAACTTACGTCACACCGCCTTTCCGGTTTACCCGGGTAAACCCTTTTGTGGACTTACCGTACCTGAGACAGAGTGGTTTAGCGGTTTTTAGTATCCACTCTCTGGAGCAAACCCTCCGGCTTCCAGCCGGAAGCGCTTTAGCGTGAAAGAATCCTGTTATGCACTTACCCTCCGGAAAATGAGCCGCTGCCGGGTCGAAGGCTCATTTTCCGGAGGGTAAGTGCATGCAATATGACACCGGCAAACACTGCGTTTTCTACCACCGCTACCATATCGTCTGGTCGACCAAATACCGCTACAAAGTGCTGCGCGGGGCATTGCGCCTGCGTGTGCACGACATCTGCCGCCAGGTTTGCGCTGAGAACGGGGTCGCCATCTTGCGCGGGGTGCTGTCGAGCGACCATGTGCATATGTTCGTGTCGGTACCGCCGAAACTCGCCATCTCCGATCTGGTGCGCAAGATGAAGGGCCGTTCGTCTTACCGGGTGCAACGGGAATTCCCCGCGATCCGCAGGCGCTACTGGGGCTGCCGGTTCTGGGGCCGCGGGTATTTTTCAACCACCAACGGCGCCATCACCGAAGACATCGTACTTCAGTACCTGGAAAATCACATTGCCGATCCTACCGGCGCCAGCCGGTAGTCGTTCAGTAGGCAAGGCAAACCGGAATATTATTGATGGTTTACCCGGGTAAACCATCAAGGGATGAACAGTTGCCCACTTTCTTGGTAAGGTTCTGGATCAACCGAACTGGATCGAAGCGGCCAGTTGCAGAACCGTTAGTAAGGCTTCGCAGATAGGCACCAGGAGATCGAATGTTCTTGTGCATTTGTGTCATAGCCAAAAGAGTCAAAGTCAAGCCTCCCTGCCCCAATTCCCGCTCGGCGCTGTCCAATACGTTTCGGCTCAACCCGAGCATTGGCGCGAGAAATCGCGACAACTGATGTAAATCTACCCAATTCCGTACTGGTGACTGTGCGAAACTTAAAGCCTCGGGACAAGCTGCTAAGACGTCAGCCATCGTGAGCGAAGGTACATCCTTGTGGCCTGTCTTAGTTTTTTTTGCTTTGCCAAGTGTTTCAGCTTCGACCTTGGACTCTTCAGATTCAATTTTTTTCTGTATTGATCTCTGATGGTGGCGGACATTTTGACTGTCATCGGGGGACAAAACTTCAGCCTCAAGCAGGTCTTCGCTACCAGACACGGACTCGGAGCAGGGCGGGGGAGGGGTATCATCCGAGGGTGTGAACCGCCCAATGAGGGCCTCCAGTTCAACACGGTTTAGGCGGCGGCGAAGAGCGAGGCGGATGATGTTGTCTTCTTCCGAACCAATGGGCCACTGTCGCCGCAGCGTGGAAAGGCGGTCGCGCAGCAGGCGGACGCGCACGGCCTCTTCTTCGGCCTCTGCCGCAAGCGCTGCGATCTCCCTAGCGCGTTCTAGAAGCGGACCCAGATCAAAGCCATAGGCCTGCAAAATGCTGCCGTCGCGGGCGCGGTGCACGTAGCGTTTGCCGTTGGGGGATTGAGTTCGGCGCAGAAGGCCGATCTCGAGCAACCGGGCAATCTGGCGTCGCATTGTGCGCTCTCCCATGCAATTGGCTCGCTCGCAAAGCTTTTCGTTCGAGGCAAACACCACCCAGGTGCCGGTTGCCCCGCGCTCGCGGACGAAAGAGACCAGTGCTTGCAGCAGGCTGAAATGCCGGTCCTTGAGGTTGAAGGTGTCCTTGGCTGCTTTGAGATTAGTGATCACGTCCCAAAACATTTGCCGTGGATCGCTGCCGTCCAGGCATGGGAGATCGGCCGGGGAAGGGACCCCGGTTGCCGGAATAAGCTTTTTAAATGCCATCTGCTCTTCACGAGGGACCTGGAAGCCACACCTTATCCTTCCTGTACCCTGCCTAACGGCAATTTTTGGCACAAGTTACCTGTCAACCGGATGGGTTGTTGTTGACAGTTCAGAAGAGAGCGGGGTACATCTTAGGTGCAAACATAGATGGGGCTCTCTGGGATTACGGTCTTGGGGAGCTTCTCTTTTTTGGTCTCCTGTATTGTGCCTCCTTGCTGGTGTTGCCTGTTATGCCTCGGGCGCCCTTTTCAGGACGCCTGTTCCTCTTGCCACTGCGCATGCAGGCGCAGCAGGGCTTCTTCTCCGTGCCGGTCAAGCCATTCAGAGAATTCCTGTTGTTTCGGGTGTGTCCGCAGAATGGTGCGTCCTCCGGTCGTAAGAACCTCTCCAATCTTGGCGCCGCCTTCCGGTGCGCGCACGGCCCGTGCCGGTTTCGGGGCAGGGGCTTCGGGCTTCTTAGGCGCCAGTTGCGCCTCCACTCTCCGGGCAAAAGCGTCGAACCGCTTGGCCGACTCCAGCTTGGCATCTGCCTCGGTCACCGGCACAGTGGCCGGGTCGATTTCATGCTCCAGTACTTTCTCCGCCAGCGCGTGCCAACGTTTCCAGCCAACACCCGGTGCTTCGCCAATCCACTCGATCACATTGCGCGGGATCGCCTGGCGCACCTTGCGCATGTGCGACAGGTGGCTCTTGCTTACCGCTAGCGCTTCGCGGATCACCGCCGGGGCGTATCCGGCTTCTTCTAGGTCACCCGCAAACACGGCCTTTTCGATGAAGGAAGGATCCTTACGGTGGTTGTTCTCCTGGCCCTGGGCAAGGATCGCTTCCTCATCCGACAGGGTGCGCACCAGTGCTTTGACCGGGATACCCAGCTGCTTGATCGCGGCGAGGCGGCGGCGGCCGTAGACGACCTGGTAGCGCCCGCTCAGCCGCGGATGCGGCCGGAGCAGGATCGGCACTTGCTGGCCGTGCTGGCCGATGCTTTGCTTCAGCTCCTCTAGATCGTTACCGTCCAGCTGGAACCGGTCGCGCATGCCGGTATCCTCGATCTGCTCCGGATCGATCTCCTGCACGCTGCGCTGCGCTGTTGATCGGATGTCATTTTCCAGGGCTGCTACGGGACCGCGGCGGAAGGCTTGGGGAATGGGCGCCTCGCGGGCGGCTTCGACAGGATCGCGTTCAGCCGGGGCGGCCGCTTCCTCAGCCTCGGCGCCGAATTCGGCCATCAGCCCTTCAAAGACGTTTTTGCGCGCCATCAGCTTCTCCCCCAGGCCGCTTGCACAGCGGTTTCGAATTCATCCGCCACGTGGTTTACTGATTCCATCGCTCGCTCCAGCGTGGCGCGGTTCATTTCGGCTCTATTGGCCTCGTAGAGTGTTTTTTGTGACAGGCCCGCATCGGAAACTGCAGTGGACTTCAGGAACGGTTCCGTCATCAGCCGCTGCCCGAAATGCATCCGGAGGAATGATGCCATCTGCGATTGCGGCATGTCCGAAGGTTCGTAGCGGCACAGGAGATAACGCTGGAAATCATAGTCCAGCCGCTGATCGTTGCGCTGCAC
The DNA here is from genome assembly GCF_054968485.1 of Leisingera sp. G5_S3_59_S7. NCBI lineage: Bacteria > Pseudomonadati > Pseudomonadota > Alphaproteobacteria > Rhodobacterales > Roseobacteraceae > Leisingera > Leisingera sp. G5_S3_59_S7. Next base: position 2,781 of record NZ_JBQKUH010000079.1, on the reverse strand, counting down.
CACTTTTAGAAGTGAGGTGGCCATTGTGAGATACTGGCTGAGGCTGGCCACGTCGATCATATTCGGGATCACGGTAATCAAAAGGCCGGTGGCAGCCACTAGCGCCGACATGGTGAGAAAGCCCAGCTGCGGCGGACAGTCGATGAACACGACGTCATAGCGGTCCTCGACCTGGTCGATCGCCGCCTTCAGCCGAAGGTAGAAGGGCGGCTGTATGCCCTTACGAATCGCATGTGGGGTCTCTGTCTCGTATTCCGACAGGATCAGTCCGCCAGGCGCCAGGTCGAGGTTCTGGAAGTAGGTTTTTCGGACCACATCTTCCATCGGGGCCGGATCCTGGTACCGCACGGCGTCATAGATTGTGCCGGAATCTGTCAGATCGAGTTCGGGGTGGAGACCCAGCATGGTGGTAAGCGACGCCTGCGGGTCCATGTCAACTGCCAGGACCCTATACCCCTTTAGCGCGAAACGCTGCGCAAGGTGAACGGCACTGGTTGTCTTGGCCGAGCCGCCTTTGAAGGTCGAAACCGCAATCACCTGCAAATGGTCGCTGCCTACCCGGCCGGGCAGGAACTGCAGCGGGTCCTTTGCTGTCCGCGCCATCGCTAGGCGGATGTCCTGAATGTTTTTACCGGTGTAGAGCCTGTGCCCGCGCCCGTCTGTATTCACATCGGGAATCTTGCCGTCGAAATGCAGCTTGCGCAGATGTGACTGGCTTAGACCGAGCAGCGTGGCCACTTCACCCGAAGTGAACGGTCTAAGCTCTTTCTTCGCTTCCGGAGCGAAGACGTTGCGCATATGCTTGTCCAAGGACTGGCGCAGCCGAGCTTCATCCTTAAGCAGATCGTCAAAGACATCTGCCCCTGGCGGCATCCCGATAGCGGGTTCGATTTGTGCCGTCATTCACTGCTCCTTGTCCGGCCGTCTTTACCGCGGCTCTTCCGTAACGCCGAACGGCCGCTAAGCAGCTTTGTGCGTTACAGTTTCCGTGATGCCACCAAATACCCGCTCCTTGCAAGAGATTTCCATGTAGTGATAATTGTAGTCATGTAAGCGCCTACCGCTATATCTAGTATTGTCGCGCAGCCGAGTATTATTAACGTGTTGAAAGATATTAACTTTTTTACATCTTCAGGCGGGGTGGAGGCTGCCTCCACTTGAAAACTGACGAGTACGGTATAGCGGGGCACAGCGTTGGCGCGGGCCGCTTGCCTAGAAAACACTCCTTAAGCGATTCTCCTGGAGACTGCAGCAAGGACCAAAAGCTACGGCTACTAAACGCATACTGGATGAACGCTTCCATAACGCGTTCAAACCACGTGGCCGCACCTAAGAGCTTCCACCGCTCTCCGACTACATCACCATTTTATTGGTCTAAGCGCCTTTGGCTGGACGCTACTAGCCGCTTCAGGATGCCCGTACATGAGTTCATCTCAATCAACCACTGGCAGGGCAAACAGAGCGGAACTTGACGAAAACAAGATAGCGGTCTGACCAGTAGAATACTGAACTATCTGAAACGAAAGCCGGACTGGACGCTTCTTTCACTGGCCACCTGAGTAATACAGCCGACTAACAGAAGCGGCCAGCGTTCTTAGGCCTCTTCGTCCAGATTCAACCAGTATCGCGTAAAACGGCGTTCACCGGTCCGGTTGAGCGCACCCTTTTCAACGAGATCCTGCAGATCCCGGGTTGCTGTTGCCCTCGATGTGCCGGTGATCTTGAGATAATTCTCAGCGCTCAGCCCGCCTTTGAATCCTTCGGGGCCTTCTCTGAACATCCGCGTAATTGCCTTGGCTTGCCGGTCGTTCAAATGGTCCCGGAGCCTGTCGTAGAAGCGCGCCTTACCGATGAAGAACCCGACCCGGTCGAGTGTGACCTGCTGAGCCTTCAGCACAATCTCAGCGAACCAGACAAGCCAGGCTGTCACATCAAGCGTTTTTTGGTGCACTTCGAGCTGGTCGTAATAGGTTCTCCTTTCCCTTTCTATGGTGAAGGCAAGGGCAATGAGGCTTGGTTGACCAAGGTTCTGCGCCAAAGATTTTTCGGCCAGGGCGCGGCCCAAGCGGCCGTTCCCGTCTTCGAAAGGGTGAATGCTCTCGAAGTAAAGATGGCTCAGCCCGGCCCGGGTCAGGGCAGGGAGCGGCTCAGGAGCGCCCGGCCCGGTGGTATTGAACCAGCCAACATAGCGTTCCATCTCGCGCAGGACCTGACCCGAAGGCGGGGCTTCGAAGTGTACTGTAGGCCGGTCAAGGCGGCCGGAGACGATTTGCATTGCTTCCGCGTGCCGCCTGTAGCCGCCGATGGCTTCAAGACGGCGGTCGTGGGACAGGAGCATATGGTGCCAGCGAAACAGTGTTTCGTGAGAAAGCGGGCCTGCAAAGCTGGAATAGACGTCCACCATCATCTCGGCGACACCTTGCTCCCGCGGCTTTGCCGGGTAGCTGTCAGGCGCCAGCCCCAGATGGCGGCGCAGCGAAGACTGAACGCTGAGCCGATCCAGGATCTCACCTTCGATGGCACTGGTTTGCATTGCCTCATCGCTGAGTAGCTCGATACGGAGTTGCTCGCGTTCAGAGTGGCTGACATGATGCACGGCTCCGAGAATCTCGCCGGAAGACAGCAGAAATTGCCGTTCCAGTGGCTCGAGAGCCGAGGCATCATATCGAAAGCCTGGCCACCCGGGCATTTTCCAATTCCATGGCATGAGGTATAGAGATCCTTTCTATAGCTCAATTATTGTCACATTTTGATCTATAGAGGTCAACGCTATCGATCAAC
>NZ_JBQKUH010000078.1:0-14773 GCF_054968485.1 Leisingera sp. G5_S3_59_S7 | reverse complement strand
TGCCCAAAACAAAACCGCCGCTGCACATAACGCAAGCGGCGGTTTTGCGTTAAAAACACAAAAACCAGCCCAAGCGCCGCCCGCAAACACGGCCTCCGGGGCTGACGCGGGTGAGATGCGCGGCGGAAGCGGTGCCGCTGCGGGCTGTTCCGCCCAATATGCGGCAAAAACCTTGCGGAAAACGGCGGCCGGGCGCTTTGAGGTAGGGGTTTGTTAGAGACTGCCTTCTAAAACAGGTCGGCAATAGACCTGCAATAAAGGCTCTGCAAACATGCCCCGAATACCCGCTTTTCTCTACCGTCTGCCCGTCCGTATCTATTCGCTGGCCGTGCTCGCGCTTGGATTGACGGCCGTGCTTACCTTCCTGATGCTGAACCAGGCTGTGAACAACGCCTACGAGATGCGCTACAAGGAATTGCACAATGTCACCGACGCGGCGGTCAGCCTGCTGCGCGATCTGGATGAAGGAACCCGGACCGGGCGGTTCACGCCGGAACAGGCCCGCGACATTGGCCGCGAGCGGCTGACTGCGCTGCGGTTTGGCGAGTCCGGCTATGTGTTTGTCTTTGACCATGATCTGGTGGTTCAGGCGCATCCCACGGTGCCTGACTGGGTCGGCACCAACCAGGGCGGCTACGAGGATGTGACCGGCATCAAGGTGTTCCAGGAACTGGAGAAGATCGCGGCCTCCAAAGGGGCGGGCGAGCTGACATATTACTTCAAAAAGCCGAACTCTGAGGTGATCGAGGCCAAGATCGGTTATGTCCAGGCTTTCGAGCCGTTCGGCTGGATTGTTGGCACCGGCGCCTATGTCTCTGATATCGAAGCGGATGTGGCGGCCATGCGCAACAAGTCGCTGGCGGTGCTTGGCGGCGGCCTGCTGCTGCTGGCTGTGGCAGCTTTCTTCATCACCCGCAGCGTGACCAGGCCTCTGACCGGTTTGAAGAACCGGATGACGGCTCTGGCGGACGGGGACACCGATAGCGGCATTCCCTCCTCCGGCGCGCGCAACGAGCTGGGTGAAATCGCCCGGGCTGTGGATGTGTTCCGCCAGGCGCTGATCCGCCAGAAAGACATGGAGCAGGAGCAGCAGGCGCTTGACGCCACCCGCAGCGGCGTGGTGGAGGCGCTCAGCAGCAAGCTGTCGGACCTGTCGCACGGCGACCTGACCGCCCAGATCACTGAAACCTTCCCTGCCGAATACGAGCAGTTGCGCCGGGACTTCAACAGCACCGCGCAGACCCTCAGCCAGACCGTGGAGCAGGTGATCGCCGCGGCTGACAGCATCCGCAGCGGCGCCGGCGAGATCAGCCAGGCGTCTGATGACCTGTCGCACCGCACCGAGAGCCAGGCTGCCACCCTGGAAGAGACCGCGGCGGCGCTGGATGAGCTGACCGCCTCGGTGAAATCCGCCGCCGAGGGCGCCCGCAGCGTCGAGGCGACGATGGAAGACGCCAAGCGCGAAGCGGAAACCAGCGGCGAGGTGGTGCAAAGCGCGGTGTCTGCCATGACCGAGATCGAGCAGTCCTCCAACCAGATTTCCCAGATCATCGGCGTGATTGACGATATCGCATTCCAGACCAATCTGCTGGCGCTGAACGCAGGCGTCGAGGCGGCGAGAGCCGGCGAAGCGGGCCGCGGGTTTGCGGTGGTTGCCTCGGAAGTGCGGGCGCTGGCGCAGCGGTCGTCGGATGCCGCGATGGAGATCAAGACCCTGATCAGCAACAGTTCCGGCCAGGTTGAGCGCGGCGTGGAGCTGGTTGGAAAGGCGGGCGAGGCGCTGCAAAGCATCGTGTCGCAGGTCAACCACATCTCCGAGCTGGTGTCCGGCATCGCCGAAGGGGCGGCGGAGCAGTCCACCGGTCTGGCCGAGATCAACACGGGCGTAACCCAGCTGGACCAGGTCACCCAGCAGAACGCCGCCATGGTGGAGCAATCCACTGCTGCCGGTCAGCTGCTGAAGGAAGATGCCACCCGGCTGACCGGGCTGGTCGCCCACTTCAAGATCCCCGGCACCCGTGCGGCGGCTCCGGCACAGGCCGCAGCTGTCCCAGCCCAGCCCGCCGCGGCGCCTGTGCCGACCGCGCATGGCGCCAGCGACTGGGATATGGAGGCGACGCCGCAGCCGCCCGTGGTCTCCAATGGCAATGCCGCCAGGGACCTGTGGCAGGATTTTTGATCCAGCCTCATAGCCTGAAATGAAAAACGCCCGGGGGATGCCCCCGGGCGTTTTCTGTTTGGATCGGCAGGGAACGGATCAACCGATGATCGCGTTCAGCGTCGCGCTGGGGCGCATCACCTTGGCTTTCAGCTCAGCGCTCGGGTTGTAGTAGCCACCGATGTCGGCTGCGCCGCCCTGTGCGGCCGCCAGTTCGCTGATGATCTGCTCTTCCTTCGCGCCAAGCTCCTCCGCGATGGGGGCGAAATGCGCCGCCAGCTCCGCGTCGTCGGTCTGCGCTGCCAGCGCCTCGGCCCAGTAGCGGGCAAACCAGTAGTGGCTGTCGCGGTTGTCCGGCTCACCCACCTTGCGCGAGGGCGAGCGGTTGTTGTCGAGGATGCCTTGGGTGGCGTCCTCAGCCGCGGCGCCCAGCACGCCGGCCTTGGCATTGCCTTTGCTGTCGGCGAGGAAGTTCAGCGATTCCCCCAGCGCGCAGAATTCACCCATCGAATCCCAGCGCAGGTGGTTTTCCTCGACCAGCTGCTGCACGTGCTTGGGCGCGGAACCGCCGGCACCGGTCTCGAACAGGCCGCCGCCGTTCATCAGCTTGACGATCGACAGCATCTTGGCCGACGTGCCCAGTTCCAGGATCGGGAACAGGTCGGTCAGGTAGTCGCGCAGCACGTTGCCGGTGATGGCGATGCTGTCCTCGCCCTTGGTGATGGTTTCGAGGCTCTGGCGGGTCGCTTCGCGCGGCGCCAGGATCTGGAACTTGTCCGCAACGCCGGCCTCTTCAAGCGCGGGCTTCACGTATTTGATCAGCTCGGCGTCATGGGCGCGGTTTTCGTCCAGCCAGAAGATCGCCTCGGAACCGGTCAGACGCTGACGGTCCAGCGCCAGCTGGATCCAGTTCTCGATCGGCGCCTTCTTGACGGTGCAGGAGCGCCAGATGTCGCCCGCTTCAACCTCGTGGCTGTGCAGGGTATCGCCATTGGCCAGAACCACCCGGATGGTGCCGTCCGCGGGCGCCTCGAAGGTGGTGGGGTGGGAGCCGTATTCCTCGGCCTTCTGCGCCATCAGGCCGACATTGGCGACGGCGCCGGCGGTGGACGGGTCCAGCGCGCCGTTTTCCTTGAAGAACTTGATGCTTTCGTCATAGACCGGCGCATAGCAGTTGTCGGGGATCACGCAGTTGGTGTCGCCCTTGTTGCCATTCTCGTCCCAGCCCTTGCCGCCAGCGCGGATCACCGCGGGCATCGAGGCGTCGATGATCACGTCGGAAGGCACGTGCAGGTTGGTGATGCCCTTGTCGCTGTCGACCATGTACATGGAGGGGCGCTCGGCGCGCACGGCGTCGATTGCCGCCATGATTTCCGGGTTGTCCTTGACCCGGTTCAGGAGGTCGCCGAGGCCGGAGTTCGGGTCAACGCCCAGGGCCTCCAGCTGCGGGCCGAACTGCTCGAACACCGGCGCCAGCCACGCCTTGACCGCGTGGCCGAAGATGATCGGGTCGGAGACCTTCATCATGGTGGCCTTGAGGTGCAGCGAGAACATGGTGCCGTCTGCCTTGGTGTCCTCAATAGCGTCTTTCAGAAAGGCCGACAGCGCCTTGGCGGACATGAAGGTCGCGTCGGCCACGGTGCCTTCTTCCAGCGTCCAGCTGTCCTTCAGCACGGTGACAGCGCCGTCCTTGCCCACGAACTCGATCTTCGCGTCACCCGCCTGCGCGGCGGTGATGGTCGCAGATTTTTCGTTGGCATAGAAGTCGTTGCCCGGCATCGACGACACTTTGGTCTTGCTGTCTGCCGACCAGGATCCCATCGAATGCGGGTTCTTCTGGGCAAAGTTCTTGACCGGCTTGGCGGCGCGGCGGTCGGAGTTGCCTTCGCGCAGGACCGGGTTCACCGCCGAGCCCTTGATGGCGTCGTAGCGGGCGCGGATGGCTTTTTCTTCGTCGGTCTTGGGCTCTTCCGGGTAGTTCGGAATGTCATAGCCCTGGCCCTGCAGCTCGGTGACGGCGGCCACCAGCTGCGGCACCGAGGCGGAGATGTTGGGCAGCTTGATCACGTTGGCGTCCGGGGTCTTCACCAGCTCGCCCAGCTCTGCCAGGTCGTCGCTCTGGCGCTGCTCTTCGGTCAGGTTTTCCGGGAAGGCGGCGAGGATGCGGCCCGCCAGCGAAATGTCCTTGGTGCCGACAGAGACACCGGCGGCGGCGGCGAACTTGCGGATGATCGGCAGGAAAGATGCCGAGGCCAGTTCGGGCGCTTCGTCTACAATGGTATACAATATGTCCGGGGTTTGATTTTCTGCCATGTTCCACAACCTTTCAGCGATCTCGGAGGCTTTGATGTCGTCAGCGCAGCGGGGCCGCGCCGGTTTGGGTAATCCGGTGCTGCCGAAGCGGGGCCCGGGAATCCGGGCCGGAACCGGCTTTGGCAGCCATAGGCACGGCCCTCATGTAGAACACCATTGCTGCGGGTGCAATGGTTTGGCGTATCTGCCGCCCGCGCAGATTGCCGCGGCGGGGCTGAAGGGGGCAGGGGAGGGGTGCTGTTCCACTTGGCCTTACGGCCAGTTCACCCCGGGATATTCGGGGCAGGAGGAAGAAGGGGATTATTCGCGCAGCTCGTCCGGGGCGACGCCCCAAAGCTTTTTCTTGGGGGCCCAGCCGCTGTAGCCCCCGGCCGAGATCTCGCACCAGGCGGGTTCGCATTCGCCAAGCCGGGCGACCACACCCAGTTCAAAGGCGGCAGTGACCGGGGCGCGGGTATCGGGGCGGGAGTGGACCGTCAGCATGTCCTCCTCGACCAGCACGGTGCGCACGCCAGAGAGCAGCGCGTAATGCACCCATCCGCCGGCGCCGTCGCGGTCCTGCACCCGGCGCCAGTGGCCGTATTCCGCGGTGATCTCCAGCGGCATGCCGCGGCGTTTGAACACCCAGTCGATTTTGTGTGTGAGCGACGGGCCGCGGCGCACATTGCCCTTGGCGGCCTTCATCGAGACATAGCGGGGCAGGGGGAGGTTGGTGACAGGCCCGCGGGATTCGGCAGCACAGGCTGCGCCTGCCAGGGCCAGGGATACCGCTGCTGCCGCCAGATGGCGGATGGCCATTGCCGCTTGTCTCACTGCCTGATCGCCTCTTCTTGCCCGGCCAGGTTGGGCCCAGCCTCTTGTTCCGGTCTTCTACCCGTCTTCTGCTGCCCCCGGCCGCGGCGGTAAAATACCGGCTTGCGGGCGAGGGAATGCGCTTGGGTTCTTGTGCCTCTTCGCATCCTGCGCCACGATGCCATGGAGGCGTGCGGAATGAAAAGCCCAAGGGAGAGCACAAGTGCCAAGAGACCGACTGAGTGTTGTCGTTACGCGACGGTTGCCGGAACCTGTGGAGACCCGGCTGAGCGAGCTGTTTGATGTGCGTCTGCGCGAGGATGACACACCGATGACCCGGACCGAACTGGCCGCGGCGCTGAAGGATGCCGATGTGCTGGTGCCCACCGTCACCGACACCATTGACGCAGGCCTTCTGGGCCAGGCGGGTGACCGGCTGAAACTGATTGCCAATTACGGCGCGGGAGTGGATCACATTGATGTCGCCACAGCCCGCCAGCGCGGCATTCTGGTATCCAACACGCCCGGCGTGCTGACCGATGACACCGCCGACATGGCGATGGCGCTGATCATGGCGGTGGTGCGCCGGATGCCCGAGGGGCTGACCGTGATGCAGAAGGGCGACTGGCAGGGCTGGGCGCCGACCGCGTTTCTGGGCGGGCGCATTGCCGGGCGCCGTCTGGGCATCCTTGGCATGGGCCGGATCGGCCAGGCGGTGGCCAAACGGGCCGCTGCCTTTGGCATGCAGATCCATTACCACAACCGCCGCCGTCTGCGCCCCGAGATCGAGGAGCAGCTGGAAGCCACCTATTGGGAGAGCCTCGACCAGATGGTGGCGCGGATGGATGTGATCTCGGTCAATTGCCCGTCGACGCCCTCCACCTTCCACCTGATGAACGCCCGCCGCCTGAAGCTGTTGAAGCCCTCGGCAGTGATCGTGAACACCTCGCGCGGCGAGGTGATCGACGAAATGGCGCTGACCCGGATGCTGCGCACCGGTGAAATCGCGGGCGCGGGCCTCGACGTCTATGAACACGGTACCGACATCAACCCGCGGCTGCGCGAGCTGCCCAATGTGGTGCTGCTGCCGCATATGGGCTCGGCCACCGTCGAGGGCCGGATCGAGATGGGGGAAAAGGTGCTGCTGAACATCAAAACCTTCGAGGACGGCCACCGTCCGCCGGATCAGGTGGTGCCGTCGATGCTGTAAGCGCGCAGTCTGCGTGGCTGGAAATTTTAGGGAGGACTTTCATGAAGTATCTGGTTCTGGCCACTGCCGCGCTTGCCGCGGGATCCGCCGCCGCGCAGGAAGCTGCCGATGAAGTCGCACCCGAAGGCGCAACTGCCGGCACGTTCGAGGCGATTTCGCCGGAGGTGGCCGCCGCGCTGGAGGCCAAGGCCGCTGGCAGCCCGGTGGAGGCGGACAATTGGATGGTTGCCGCCGCCAACCCGCATGCGGTGGAGGCAGGCGCCAAGGTTTTGCGCGCGGGCGGCACCGCCGCGGATGCAATGGTGGCAGTGCAGGCCGTGCTTGGGCTGGTGGAGCCGCAATCCTCAGGCCTTGGGGGCGGCGCGTTTCTGGTCTGGTATGATGCCGCCACCGGCGAGGTGACGACGCTGGACGGGCGCGAGACCGCACCGCTGGCTGCGATGCCGACGCTGTTCCAGGATGAAGACGGCGAGCCGCTGCAGTTTTTTGACGCGGTTGTCGGCGGCCGCTCTGTCGGCACGCCGGGCACCCCTGCGCTTATGGAGGCGGCGCACCGCCGCTGGGGGCAGGCCAACTGGCCGTCGCTGTTTGAACCGGCGATCACGCTTGCCGAAGAGGGCTTTGCCGTCTCGCCGCGCCTGGCCGGGCTGGTGGAGCGCGATGCTGAGCGGCTGGCGCGATTCCCGGCCACCGCCGCCTATTTCCTGCCGCAGGGTGAGCCGGTCCAGGAAGGAGCAACGCTGCTGAACCCGGACTATGCCGGCACCCTTAGGGCGCTGGCGCAGGAGGGAAGCGGGGCGTTTTACGTCGGCTCCATCGCCGCAGAGATCGTTCACGCCGTCACCGCTGCTGAGGGCAACCCGGGGGTGCTGTCGGCCACCGATCTTGCGCTTTATCACGTCAAGGAGCGCCCGGCGGTCTGTGTTGCCTACCGCGATTTCGAGGCTTGCGGGATGGGGCCGCCGTCCTCCGGCGCGCTGACCGTGGGGCAGATCCTGGGGATGCTGAGCTCCTATGACCTGGCCGCGCTGGGGTCGGAAAGCGCTGAGGCCTGGCGGCTGATCGGCGATGCCTCCCGCCTCGCCTTTGCCGACCGGGGCCGTTACATGGCCGACAGTGATTTTGTGCCGGTGCCCACCCACGGGCTGGTGGCCGCGGATTACCTGGCCGCGCGGGCAGAGCTGCTGCAAGGCGATGATGCGCTGCCGGAGACAGCGCCGGGATCGCCCGAGTTCGACCATGCAGGCCTGATTCCTGAATTGGCCGATGACGAGTCGATCGAGCTGCCCTCGACCTCTCACATCTCCATCGTGGACCAGGCGGGCAATGTCTTGTCGATGACCACCACGATTGAAAACGCCTTTGGCTCGCGGCTGATGGCGGCGGGTTTCCTGCTGAACAACGAGCTGACCGATTTCTCGTTCCGGACTCATGCCAATGGCGTCCCGATTGCCAACCGGCTGGAGCCGGGCAAGCGGCCGCGCTCCTCTATGGCGCCCACGATTGTGCTGCGCGACGGCAAGCCGGTGCTGGCCATCGGCTCCCCCGGCGGCAGCCGCATCATCGGTTATGTGGCGAAAACCATCATTGCCTGGGCCGATTGGGGCCTGAATATCCAGGAGGCGCTGGCGCTGCCGCATCTGGTCAACCGGTTCGGCACCTATGACCTGGAGGCCGGCACCAGTGCCGAGGATTTGTCAGAGGCGCTGACGGAGCTGGGCTATGAGGTGAACGCCCGCGACCTGACCTCCGGCCTGCACGCGATTGAGATCGGCGAGGGGCTGAAGGGCGCCGCGGATCCGCGGCGCGAGGGGATTGCCCTGGGCGGTTAAGGGCGTGCTGCCCGGCCCCGCCGGCCGGGCCTACGGGGTTCTGGGTATTGCTGAACGCCGGCAGCGGGGCGTAGGTTAACAGGTGAATTTTTCTGGGGGAGACCGATCATGGTGCAAGCCACCTCATTGCCGCGCAACGAGGCCGGTATCGAGGCCGCAATCGAAACACTGAAACAGCGTTTCGGCAGCCAGCTGCAAACCGGACAGGCAATCTGCGAGCAGCACGGCCACACCACCACCTGGATCGTCAATCAGGCGCCCGACGCGGTGGTGTTCCCCACCTCCACCGAAGAGGTGTCGGAGATCGTCGCGGTCTGCGCCGAATACGGCGTGCCGGTCATCCCCTTCGGCACCGGCACCTCGCTGGAGGGTCATGTGAACGCCCCGGCCGGCGGCATCTGCATCGACATGATGCGGATGGACCAGATTATCGCGGTCCATGCCGAGGATCTGGACGTTGTGGTGCAGCCCGGCGTCACCCGCGAGCAGCTCAACACCTACCTGCGCGACCAGGGCCTGTTCTTCCCGATCGACCCCGGCGCCAATGCATCGCTCGGCGGCATGGCGGCGACGCGGGCGTCCGGAACCAATGCGGTGCGCTATGGCACCATGAAGGACAACGTGCTCAGCCTGGAGGCCGTGATGGCCGACGGCGGCGTGATCCGCACCGCACAGCGGGCTAAGAAATCCTCCGCCGGCTATGACCTGACCCGGCTTCTGGTCGGCAGCGAGGGCACCCTGGGCCTGATCACCGAACTGACCCTGAAGCTGCAGGGCATCCCCGAAGCGATCCGCTCCGCCCGCTGTTCGTTCCGCACCGTGGATGAGGCTTGCCGCGCGGTGATGATGACCATCCAGTACGGCATCCCGGTCGCCCGGATCGAGCTGCTGGATGCGCTCAGCGTGCGCGCAGCCAATGCCTACTCCGGGCTGGACCTGCCGGAAACGCCCCTTCTGCTTTTGGAATTCCACGGCTCGGACGCGGGTGTGGTGGAGCAGACGGACATGTTCGCCTCCATCGCCGAAGAGTTCGGCGGCTTTGACATCGCCGCCACCTCGACGCCGGAGGAGCGCAACAAGCTGTGGCAGGCCCGCCATGACATGTACTGGGCCAGCCTGCAGCTGCGCCCCGGTGCCAAGGGGATCTCCACCGATGTCTGCGTACCGATCTCCAGACTGGCGGAATGCGTCGGCGCCGCGCGGGACAAGGCGGAGGGCATGGGGCTGATGGCGCCGATCGTCGGCCATGTGGGCGACGGCAACTTCCACGCGCTGCTGCTGATCGACATGGACAGCGAAATTGAGCGCGGGAAGGCGGATGAGTTTGTCGGCTGGCTCAATGACCTGGCAATTTCGATGGAGGGCACCTGCACCGGCGAACACGGCATCGGTCAGGGCAAGCGCCCGTATCTGCAAAAGGAGCTGGGCCCGGCAACCCGCTATATGGCGGCGGTCAAGGCGGCCCTGGACCCGGATAACATCATGAACCCGGGCAAGATCCTGGAGATGTAAGGTGCAACCGCCCGCCAGCGGACCGCTCCGGGCCGGCAGCGGGATTTGAGTATTTGGGGAAAGATGAAAACACCGGCCTCGCGCCTTCATCTTTCCAGAAATACTCACTGCGCAGCGGCTGCTGCGCACACACCGCCCTGGGGGTTGCGCCCCCGGCGCACGCCCGCCTCACTGCATCTTAAGCCCCGGGTGCCATACTGTTTCCTGATCGCGGTCACTGCCGGGCCTGACACCCCCGGCATCATGGAACAGGGCCCTTGGCACGGGCACGCAAAGACGACGTTCAGCGTGCGGGAGTACCCTCCCGTCCCGCCTCCGCCCCTTGGCGGCGCCGCCATTCCTTACCGCTGAAGCTCAGCACACAGGGATCAGCACAGGTTGATCAGTAACGCAGACCGCAGCAGCAGCCGGCAGGGCAGGGGTCCTGGCCGGACTGAACCGCATGCATCGCACTCTCCCCCGAAAAGCCGGAAAGCTGCCGCAATTCTGCGCCAGGTCCTGAACTGGGATGTCAGCAAAGCATTCCTGCGGAAACGGAGAGCGGCATGGCACTGAAGAAAGCAATGGGCATCCTGGTGCTCAGCACCCAGGCCGTTATCGGCTATGACTACCATATCCAGACCCGGGATGCGGGCCTCAGCTGGGGCGATCTCAGCGCCACCGATTACGGCACCATCGTGCAGGAGCGCTTTGCCCGCGCCCGGACCCGGGACACCGTCCGCGCGGCTGCGCAGCAGGACGGGCAGGGGCTGTCACTTTGGGGCGAGGCAGCCAGCTACGGCAAGCGTCTGCTTACAGGCGGCCCCTCTGGCGGCGAGCAGGTCGCAGAGGTGCAGAACGGGGAGGAGGCACCGCCGCCCGTTTGCATCCGCCGCGGCAATGTGGCGGACTGCTGACAGGGGACGCGGCAGTTTGATTCAGGACCGTCAGGGGGCGTCAGCCCCCTTTTTGCTGCGCGGTAAAACGCCTTTACCGTCAAAACTGCTGCCAGAATCCGGTATGCTGTGGCGCGCAAGGTCGGTTTTGGCTGTTTTTGCGTCGGCCTGATTTTGCGCGGATTTCAATGCGCGGGCATAACCGCATGCAAGAATCTCACAAAGCTGGAGAGCGGGAGAATGAAAACCCAAGTCAAAGCACTTGTTGTCGGCGGCGGCGCCATCGGCACCTCGATTGCCTATCACCTGGCCAAGGCCGGCTGGGAGGACGTCATGCTGATCGAGCGTGACGAGCTGACCTCCGGCTCGACCTGGCACGCAGCCGGCCTGCTGCCGCTGTTCAACATGTCTTATGCGACAACCCACATCCACAAGTACTCGGTCGATTTCTACAAGACCCTGGAAGAGGAAACCGGCCTGAACGCAGGTTTCGCCGTGGTGGGCAACCTGCGCATGGCGCAGACCCAGGAGCGCATGGACGAGTACATGCTCTATGCCTCCACCGCGGAAACCTGCGACGTGCCGTATGAGTTCCTGACCCCGGACGAGATCAAGGCCCGCTGGCCGCTGATCAACACCGAGGACCTGAAGGGCGCGCTGTACCACCACACCGACGGCTACATCAACCCGGCCGACGTGACCCAGGCGATGGCCAAGGGCGCCCGCCAGCGCGGCGTCGACATCGTCCGCAAGATGCAGGCCGATGATTTCCACTGGAACGGCACCCACTGGGAAGTCACCTGCACCAAAATGGTCGAGCAGGGCGGCAACCTGGTCGAGTCCGATGAGAAGGTGGTGATTACTGCCGAGCACGTCGTGACCGCCTCCGGCAACCACGCGCAGCGCACTGCCAAGATGCTGGGCATCAAGATGCCGGCGATCCCGGTCGAGCACCAGTTCATCGTCACCGACGTTGATCCGGCGCTGCAGAAGTACCGCGAAGAAGGCAACCCGGAGCACCCGGTGATCCGCGACGCCGACGCACAGTCCTATGTGCGCGAAGAGCGCGGCGGCTGGATCCTGGGTGTTTATGAAAAGCACGCGCCGGCCTGCTTTGAATACGGCGTGCCGGACAGCTTCCGCGCCGACCTGTTCCCGCTCGACCTGGAGCGGATCGAAGAGCAGTACATGGCGATGATCCACCGGATGCCCTCCTGCGAGGAGTCGGGCCTCAAGGACGACTTCAACGGCCCGATCTGCTATACCCCGGACGGCAACCCGCTGGTCGGCCCGGCACCGGGCCTGCGCAACATGTGGCTGGCAGAAGGCTTCTCCTTCGGCATCACCGCCGCAGGCGGCACCGGCTACTACCTGGCGCAGATGATGGTGGACGGCGAGGCCGAGATCGACATGGCGTCGCTCGACCCCAAGCGCTACAGCCAGAACTGGATGACCACCGAGTTCGCGGCCCGCAAGAACGAAGAGTGCTACGACCACGTCTACATCCTGCACCACCCGGACGAAGAGCGCCCGGCAGCCCGCCCGCTGCGCACCGCTCCGGCCTACGACCGCCAGAAGGCCCGCGGCGCCCAGTTCGGCTGGGTCAACGGCTGGGAGCGTCCGAACTACTACGGGCCCCTGGACGCGCCGGAGAACTTCGACCACGACGCCCGCTCCTTCCGCCGCGGCGGCTGGTGGCAGTATGCCGTGGACGAGGCGAAAGCCGTGCGCGAAGGCGTTGGCCTGATCGACGCAACCGCCTTTACCAAGCATGTCGTCAAAGGCCCCGGTGCGACGCAGTTCCTGGACTGGTTCACCTGCAACAAGCTGCCCAAGGTCGGCCGTATCAACCTGACCTACGCGCTGACCGCATTCGGCACCACCCGCACCGAATACACCATCGTGCGCAACGGCGAGAACAACTATTACCTGGTCTCCGCCGGTGCCTGGACCGAGTATGACGCGGACTTCCTGCGCAAGGCCGCCGAAGACAAGATGGCAGAGTTCGGTTACATCGAGATCCAGGATGTGACCACCCAGTGGGGCGTTTTCGCCATCGCAGGGCCCAAGTCGCGCGACGTTCTGAAAGAGGTGATCAAGGACGCAGATCCGGAAACCGCCCTGTCGAACAAGCGCTTTCCCTGGCTGTCTGCCAAGCAGATCGAACTGGGCATGTGCCCCGTGAACGCGATCCGCGTGGCCTACACCGGTGAACTGGGCTGGGAACTGCATCACCCGATCGAGATGCAGAACTACCTGTTCGACCTGCTGGAAAAAGCGGGCGAGAAGCACGGCATGAAGCTGGTCGGCGCGCGCGCCCAGAACTGGCTGCGCCAGGAGAAATCCTACCGTGCCTTCGGCAACGAACTGGGCCGCGACGCGACCCCTCTGGAAGCCGACCTGCCGCGCTTTGTCGACCTGGAGAAGGACTTCCACGGCAAGGACAAGCTGGTCGAAACCGGCGTCCGCGTGAAGTGCTGCACCCTGCTGATCGACGGTCCGTCGGACGCCGATCCCTGGGGCCGCGAAGCGCTTTACACCGAAGACGGCACCCGTGTGGGCCGCCTGACCTCCGGCGGCTACTCGGTGGCCTTCGAGAAATCCATCGGCATGGGCTATGTGAAGCCTGAGCACGCGGTGGAAGGCACCAAGCTGAAGGTCAAGATGCAGGACAAGCTGTGGGATGCGGTCGTGACCTGCGACAGCCCCTACGATCCGAAGAACGAAACCATCCGCCAGAACGGCTAAGGCCAGGCGGAAGAGACAAGGAAGCCCCGGCCAATGTGCCGGGGCTTTTTTTTGGGGTGGCTGGCGCGCGAAAAGGGACTTGAACAAAGCCCTGGTATGCCGTCAGCATTCGGGCATGGATTATCCGCCTTGGCTCCCGCAGCCCGTCAACACGCATCAAGGCAGGCTGCTGGCCATAGCCCGCTGCGTTCATCAGCTGCACTACCGGGAAGTGCACCATCTGGAAAAAGGCCGCGTGAGGACCTTCGACAATTTGTGTGTTGGGCCTCTGCAGCTGGCTGCCGAGGTGCTGCACCGCTCGGGGTTCACTGAGTATTCGGACGAAATTCAGAGATTCAGTTCATTTGTCTGCGATCCTGCGGATTTTGAGACCGTCGCAAAAGCCAAGGCAGCGCGGGATCTCGACAGGGAGCTTGTAAGGACGGCGGTTATCCGTCTCAGCGAAGAAGGGTTCGGAGCGACAGAAGAAATAGACTGGCTCGCCCGGCAGCTCCGCGCGGAAGGCTGATCCGAACCCTTGCTGGACTTCCTCCTATACTGTTGCAGTCGAGAGGCAGGTGCTCGTCCGGCCGCTCCGCGTTGGTCCGGGGCGAAGAGAAGGTGCGCGCCTGCAGCCCCTTGTTGACGCCGCCCGCCCGCCGCTTCACTGTCCCGGTTTCAAGACACCAAGGCGGGACACGCAAGCACTATGAGCGACGACTGGAATGATTACGCGGACGGCTGGGACGGCAACAGCGATGTCCGCACCTATGCCACGCGGGCTTTTGCCGCGCTGGACACAGAGACCGGCATCACCGGCGGCGGCTGGCAGGACAAGCGGGTGCTCGATTTCGGCTGCGGCACCGGGCTCTTGAGCGAAAAGCTGGCGCCGCATGTGAAGGAGGTGGTCGCCGCCGACACCTCGGACCGGATGATCGCGGTGCTGCAGGGCAAGGCGCTGCCCAATGTCCGGGCGCTGCATGCGGACATTCTGGATGCCAGCGGACAGGACGCCGGGGAGGGGCTCGGCGGATTTGACATGATCTGCGCCTCCTCCGTCTGCGGTTTCCTGCCGGACTATAAAAGCGCGGTTGCGGCGCTGGCGAAGCGGCTGAACAGCGGCGGACTGTTCGTGCAATGGGATTGGCTGGCCTCGGAGGAGGGTGGCTCCGGGCTGACTGAGCAGCAGGTGAGAGACGCGCTGCGGGATGCGGGCCTTGGGTCGATCCGGGTGGCACATGCCTTCACAATGGACGCCGGCGGCCAGTCGATGCCGGTTCTGATGGGGTCGGGTCTCCGCGCCGCGGATTGACCCTCTGCCCGCTGTGGCAACAGGCACCGGTCGGGGCGCCCC
>NZ_JBQKUH010000077.1:0-15090 GCF_054968485.1 Leisingera sp. G5_S3_59_S7 | reverse complement strand
TGGTGCTCGGTGGCCAGTGCCTGGATCTGGTCGTAGTCGATCAGGTTGTCGCTTTTGCGCACGCCGTAGTGCACCGCGTTGAACCACTTGCCCGACTGGTTCGGCGCCGCGCCGTGGGTCAGGTGGCCGCCGGAGGCCAGATCCATGCCGAGGATGGTGTCGCCGGGCTGGATCAGCGCCTGGAACACGCCCTGGTTCGCCTGGGAGCCGGAGTTCGGCTGCACGTTGGCGAATTCGCAGCCAAAGAGCTGCTTGGCGCGGTCGATCGCCAGGTTTTCGGCGACATCGACATACTGGCAGCCGCCGTAGTAGCGGCGCCCCGGGTAGCCTTCGGCGTATTTGTTGGTCAGCACAGAGCCCTGCGCTTCCATCACCGCGGCGGAGACGATGTTCTCGGAGGCAATCAGCTCGATCTCGTCGCGCTGGCGGCCCAGTTCCGCGGTGATCGAGGCATAAAGCTCAGGATCGCGCTCGGCGAGGGATTGGGTGAAAAAGAGGTCTTTGGACATTCGGGGCTCCTGTCTATCCAGTCCAGCCAAGGCCCGCGGCCACACAGTTCATCGACTGCATCAGCGGGACCGGCACTGTAGAAGATTTCCGGGCGCGTTCTTCCCGCAGGAGGCGCACCTGGGTTTTATGGATTTCGCGCAGCATGGTCTCGACCCGGCCGAAGCGGGCGCGCAGGCGCGGGAAACGGGCGGCCAGGCTGCAGTCTCCGGTCAGGAACAGGATGGCTTCGCGGGCCAGCTGATACTCCTTGCGGATAGAGCCAAAGGTCCGCTCACGGATTTCCGCGTCCTGCACCAAGCTCGCGTAATCGGCGGCGATGTCCATGTCGCTTTGCAGCAGGGTCTTTTCGACCTCATCCACAACCAGCCGGAACAGCGGCGAATTGCTGAACATGTCCTGCAGCACCGCCTCGCCGCGCGCGCTGCGGAACTTGCGGAAACTGGCAACTGCAGAGCCGAAGCCATACCAGCCGGTGATCATGTGGCGGTTCTGCGACCAGGCAAAGACCCAGGGGATCGCCCGCAAATCCTCCAGCGACCCGGCCCCGAAGCGGCGGGCGGGGCGCGAGCCGATCTTGAGCATCGCCAGTTCTTCCACAGGGCTGGCCTGCTGGAAATAGTCCAGGAAACCAGGCCCGTTCAGCAGGTTGGAATACGCCGCCTGGGACATGCCCGCCAGCGCCTCGAACGCATCATCGTGCTCCGGGTTCACCGGCGGTGTGCCTTCCTGCAGCGAATGGCGCAGCACGGAAGAGGCCATAAGCTCCAGCTGGTGCAGCGCGGTGCCGCGGTTGGCGTATTTGGAGCTGACCACCTCGCCCTGCTCAGTGATCCGCATCCGGCCTGCAATGGTGCCCGCGGGCTGGGCGGCAATGGCGCGCTCAGCCGGGGCGCCCCCGCGCGAGACCGAGCCGCCGCGGCCATGGAAGAAGACCGGCTGCATCCGGTGCGCCGCCAGGGTGCGGGTGATCAGGCGCTGCGCTTTTTCAAGCTCCCAAGTGGAACATAGGAAGCCGCCGTCCTTGTTGCTGTCGGAATAGCCCAGCATCACCTCGATCCGGTTGTCGCCGGATTTCAGCGAACGGCGGGCGAAGGGGACGTCCAAGAGGCCGCTGAGAATGCCAGGGGCCGCCCGAAGGTCGCCGATGGTTTCAAACAGCGGCACAACTTTCAGCGCTGCCTTTTCGGCTCCGAACCCGGCGTAGCGCGCCAGCAGGTAGACCCCCAGCAGATCGTCGGTAGAGCGGGTCATCGACAGGATGAAAGGACCCATTGCCTGGGGATCTTCGCCAGCCCCGGCATCGCGCATCAGCCGCAGCAGCTTCAGCAGCTCGCCGCTTTGCGGGCTGAGCTCATCCGGCATCATGTAAGGCAGCGAGGCGCTGCCCAGTTCGCGGCGCAGCCGTTCGGACCACCCGGGGCTGCCGAATTCGGGCACATCACCAGAGCGCGCCCAGATTTCGGTCAGCGTTTTGGTGGTCACGGTGGAGTTCTGGCGGACGTCCAGCGTCACCGTGCGGAAGCCAAAGACATCGGCCTGCCAACGGATCGGGCGGACATAGCGGGCCGCCAGCCGGTGTGCACCGATTTCTTCCAGCGCTTCCTCGACTTGGGTGAGGTCGCTGATGAAGTCGCCAAGGTGGGCGTAGGCGCCGGGTTCTTCGGCTGCGGTTGCCCGGATGCGGGCCAGGATTGCTGTCAAAGCCTGACGGAAGACTTCCCCGGGATTGCGGGCTTCGAAACCGGCAGCACCTGGTGCAGCTTCGATGATCTTTGCCAGCCGTGCGGTGGCACTGCCAGGCAAAGCAAACACAGCCGCGGAGATGGAAATCCGCTCGGCTGCGGTGGTCAGCGCTTTCTGGTAGCGTTTCAGGATCGCTGCCCGGTTCGCTGTCAGCGCTGCCGCGGTCGCCTCCACCGTAACATTCGGGTTGCCGTCGCGGTCGCCGCCGATCCAGGAGTGGAACTTGAGGCAGGGCGCATCGGCGGTGGCGCCCAGGCGCGGCTCGGCAGCGGCAATGTAGCGATCAAACAGTTGCGGCACCGCCTCGTACAGGCTGTCGCGGAAGAACTGCAGGCCCCATTGGATTTCGTCCTGCAGGCTGGGGCGGTCGCGGCGCAGCTCGCCCGTCATCCACAAGAGGTCGATCTCGGAGCGCAGGTCCTCCAGCAGCTCAACCCGCTCGCGCGGGGTCCAGCGCTTGGCCTCCAGCGACACCAGCCCGCGGTAGATACGGCGGTGGATTTCCAGGATGGTGACGCGCTTGGCCTCGGTCGGGTGCGCGGTCAGGGTCGGGCCGATGGAGAATTGGCTTGCCACCTCCTGGAGCCGTTCCGGCGTGGCCAGCTCCCCGGCCAGGTCGAGGGCGCGGGCAAAGCTGCCTTCGACCACTTCCGGGCCATCCTGGGTCTCGGCCATGCGGCGGTCGCGCATGGCGGCGTTCTCCTCGACGATCTTCAGCAGCTGGAACCAGATGTTGAAGGCCTGCAGATAAGGGGTCGCCGGCTGATCGCCGGACAGGTCCCAGGCGGACTCGCCAATGGCCTTCTGGGCCACTTCGGGCGCGCGCTGGCGCAGAACATCCAGCCACAAGCCGTGGAGTTCATTGCGAAGCCCGGCAGCATAGCCGGTGTCTTCGACCCCGGCATGAGTTGTTTCGGCAGGATCTCCCATCACATCACCCGGTCGCGCGGCTCGCGCCCTGCAAAGAAATCGGTCAGGTTATCAATCACGCGAAAGCCCATCGCCTCGCGCGCCTCCCGGGTGGCACTGCCCAGGTGCGGCAGCATCACCAGGTTGTCGCAATCCATCAGGTCCGGGTTGATGCACGGCTCGCCGTCGAACACATCCAGCCCGGCGCCGCCGATGGTTTCGAACCACAGGGCGCGGGACAGGGCCAGTTCGTCGATCACTTCGCCGCGGGCCGTATTAATAAGGAAGGCGTCCGGCTTCATCAGGTTCAGCATCCGGGTGTTGATCAGATGCCGGTTTGCAGCCCCGCCGGGGCAGTGCAGCGAGACAAAGTCGCACTGCGGCATCAGCTCTTCCAGGCTGTCTGTCTGGGTCGCGTTGTAGCGGGCCAGCACATCAGGTGACACGCGGGAGCGGTTCTGCACCACGATCTTCATGCCGAACCCGTGGTGGGCACGCCGGGCCATTTCCTGGCCGATGCGGCCGAAACCGACGATGCCCAGCGTCTTGCCGGAGACCTTGGTGCCGACCAGATGTGTCGGGCGCCAGCCGGTCCACTGACCGGCGCGCAGCTCGCGCTCGCCCTCGCTCGCGCGACGGGCCACCATCAAAAGCAGCGTCATGGCGATATCAGCAGTGCATTCGCTGAGCACATCCGGCGTGTTGGTCACCGTCATGCTGTGACCTGCTGCGCCGTGCATATCAATGTGAGAGTAGCCAACACCGTAGTTGGCAATGATCCGGGCTTGCGGCTTGGCGATGTCGAACGCCTTGGCGGAAATCCTGTCGGTCACGGTCGGCAGCACCGCGTCATAGGATCTCATCGCATCGCGCAGCTCGCCTTCGCTCAGCGGCGTGTCACCGGTATTCAGCACAGCATCAAAGGCTTCAGAAAGCTGCGCCTCGACTGCGGCGGGCCAGCGGCGGGTCACAAGAACCTTGGGCTTTGCCATGATGTCATCTCCCTGTCGTGCTTATGCTTTATTAATGCGCTCCACCCCCGCCATTGCCCCAGGCCAGGGGTGGAGCGTCGCGCCTGACCCAAAGCCGGATCAGGCGGCGTTCTTTTTCATCACGCTTGCGATGGTTTCGCCGATCACTGCGGGGTTTTCGGCAACGGTCACGCCGGCCGCCGACAGGATCTCCACCTTCTCGGAGGCGCTCTCGCCGAAGGCCGAGATGATCGCGCCCGCGTGGCCCATGGTGCGGCCCTTGGGTGCGGTCAGACCCGCGACATAGGCCACAACCGGCTTGGTCACGTGGTTCTTGATGTAATCCGCCGCTTCTGCTTCTTGCGGGCCGCCGATTTCACCGATCATCGCGATGACCTCGGTTTCCGGATCCTTCTCGAACCATTCCAGGATATCCTTGAAGGAGGAGCCGTTGATCGGATCGCCACCGATGCCGACGGAGGTGGAAACCCCCAGGCCCAGCTCTTTCAACTGCGCCGCGGCTTCATACCCCAGGGTGCCGGACCGGCCGATGATGCCCACGGTGCCCGGCAGGTAGATGTGGCCCGGCATGATGCCCAGCAGCGCCTTGCCCGGCGAGATGGTGCCCGCGCAGTTCGGTCCGGTCAGGATCATCCGCTTATCCTTCGGATAGCGGTACATGTAGCGTTTCACCCGGATCATGTCCTGCGCCGGGATGCCGTCGGTGATGCAGACGCAATAGTTGATGCCCGCATCCGCCGCTTCCATGATGGAGTCGGCTGCAAACGGCGGCGGCACGAACACCAAGGAGGCATTGGCGCCGGTGGCCTCCACCGCTTCCTTCACGGTGTTGAAGACAGGCACGCCCTCGACGGTCTCGCCGCCCTTGCCCGGTACAACGCCGCCTACGACGTTGGTTCCGTATTCGATCATATCCTTGGTGTGGAACCGGGCAATCTTGCCGGTGATGCCCTGAACGATGACTTTGCTTTCGCGATCAAGAAGGATGCTCATTTAACTGCCCTCACACGAGTGTTCTGGTCGAGGTCGTTTTTCCACGCACCAACGGCCCGCTCAGCGGCTTCCATCAGCGAGGTTGCGCGGATCAGCGGCAGGCCGGACTGGGCCAGGATCTTCTGGCCTTCCTCCACGTTTGTGCCGGCAAGGCGGACCACCACGGGCACGTCGACCTGCACTTCGCGCAGCGCCTGCACGACGCCCTCCGCCACCCAGTCGCAGCGGTTGATACCGGCGAAGATATTGACCAGAACCGCCTGCACGTTGCTGTCGGACATCACCAGGCGGAACGCCTTGGCGACCCGCTCGGGCGTGGCACCGCCGCCGATGTCCAGGAAGTTGGCAGGCTCACCGCCGGCCAGCTTGATGGTGTCCATAGTTGCCATCGCCAGGCCTGCGCCGTTCACGATGCAGCCGATGTTGCCTTCCAGGCCGACATAAGACAGGCCGCGGTCGGCGGCGCGGCTTTCGCGCGGGTCTTCCTGGCTCTTGTCGCGCAGCTCAGCGATCTGCGGGTGGCGGAAAAGGGCGTTGTCGTCAAAGGTCATCTTGGCATCCAGCGCGATGACCCGGTTGTCCGAGGTGACCACCAGCGGGTTGATCTCAACCATGGTGGCATCCAGTTCCGAAAACGCCTGATAGCAGCCTTTGAGCGTGCGCACCATCTGCTGCGTCATCGCCGGCTCGATGCCCAGGGCAAAAGCAATCTCGCGCGCCTGGAAATCCTGCAGGCCGACTGCCGGTTCAACGGTCGAGCGCACGATGGACTCGGGCCGCTCGGCAGAGATCTCCTCAATCTCCATACCGCCTTCGGACGAGGCAACGATCATCACCCGCTGGCTGGACCGGTCCAGCACAAAGCCCAGATAGATCTCGCGGGCGATCGGTACCGCACCTTCGACATAGACACGGTAGATGCCTTTGCCTTCGGGGCCGGTCTGGTGGGTCACCAGCTTTTTGCCGAACAGGTTTTCGGTCGCCTCATAGATCTCAGCTTCGGAGTTGCACAGCTTGACGCCGCCCGCCTTGCCGCGGCCGCCGGCATGGACCTGGGCCTTGACGATCCATTTGTCGCCGCCCAGTTCCCGTGCGCGGTAGGCCGCCTGCTCGGGGCTGTAGGCCAGCGCGCCCGGCGGAACGGTCACGCCGAAGTTGCTCAGAACTTCCTTGGCCTGATACTCGTGGATATCCATGGTCCTCTCCTCCTCATGGATGTCGGAATAAGTTACTCAGCGGCCTCGAGGGCTGCGGAGTAGTGCCGGTCGAGCAGGGCGTTGATCGCGTCCATGTCGACGTTTGCGCCCATATCATTCATCGCCTTGCCGAAGCGGTTGACGATGTCGGTGATGGCGGCAGGGGTGATCTGGTTCAGGATGCCGATGCGGACCTGGACCGGCTCCGACAGGGTCGGCCAGATGCCGAAACCGACGGCGCGGCAGTTGCCAACCAGTTCTTTTTCGCGCCCGGCCAGATCGCCGGGCAGGTTCAGAACCACCAGGCTGGTCATGTTGCTGGTCACGTCGCAGCCCATCGCAGTCACGGCATCGCGCAGCGCTTTCTCGTGGAAGGCATAGTCGCGGGCCTTCTGGGCACGGCCGTGCTGCAGGGTGATGCGCAGCGCCTCGTGGAAGGCGGCAACCGCATAGCCGGAATGAGTGCGGTGGTAGGTGCCGGCGGCAACGTCCTGACCGTCCACGATGCCCCAGTGGCGGGCTTCCAGGATCGGGTTGTGGACATAGGAATGGCAGCCGTTCTCACGCACGGTCTGAATATACTTGTCGGTGAAGGACACCGGCGCATAGGTCAGCGGCAGGCACAGCACGCCTTTCTGCGGGCAGGAGGCCCAGCCGGCAACGCCCGGGTAATCGTCGATCGAAAAGTCTTCGATGCCCAGCGAGGATACCGCGTCAATGAGGCCCATCACGCCATGCTTCACACAAGCGTCCGAGAAGCTCTTGAGGTCGTTGATGCGGCCCGAGCCGGTTTCCCAATGCGCCATGAAGGCCCACTTGGGTTTCTTCTCAGCCAGCACCTGCTCCACCAGTTTGCCGGAGACCGACTCGCCGTGCGGCACGTCAATCACGGTGACGGAGGCAGGCTGCGGGTTCATCGCATCGGCGGCCAGTTCCTCGCGGGTGGCGGCCTTCATCCGGATGGTCATTGCGTCGATGCCGGAGAAGGTGCCGTTCTGGAACGCAACCACGGTGTCGCCCGGCAGAATTGCGTTCAGCATGCAATCCAGCCCCGAGAAGCCGGTGCCGCCGACGCCGTAGGTGTAGGTGTTGGCAGTGCCCCACAGGTCACGCAGCATCTGCTTGCACTCGATCATGCCGCGCAGCACGTCCGCCTGCATGTGGTCGGCCAGGCCGGTGTTGGCAAACGCCTGCAGCACGCGGGGATCGGTATTGCCCGGGCCAGGGCCTGCGGCCAGAGTTTCCGGGATTTCCAGGCTGGGGAAGATCGTGGGTTCTGTCATCGGGTCAAACCTCTTTGGTGTCCGTTGCCGATGCGCCGGAGGTCACGGGCCTTCTTCACTTTGGGAAGGTTTGTTTCCTGACGGTCAACATCTGTTAACGCTAGGAAACCCTAGGTCGACAAAACCCGCAACATTCCTATATCCTGCTTTTGGGTATCTAAATGGATGGGGAAAATCCTACCCAAAGCGGTAAAAATACCGTTGCATACCGAAAATCTCCCTACCCATCCGGGTAGTTTTTCACAAAAGGGCACCAAATGGCACCTATAAGCGACAAAGTTTCCCCGATATCGGTCATGCTTGCTGACGCAAATCCGCTGGTGCTGTCGGCGATGTCCGAGATCTTCGATAAGGACCCGCGATTCTCGCTGGTCGCCACCTCCGCCACCGCCGAAGGCTTCCTCGGAACTGTGATGCGGGTGCCGGTTCAGGTCGGGATTATCGACTGGAACCTGCCCGCGCTCGGCGGCGCCAAGCTGATCGAGGTGCTGCGCGACCAGACCAATGCGCCGCGGCTGGTGGTCTATGCCGACGACAGCGGCGACGTGCCGCGCAAGGCGATGAGCGCCGGCGCGGCTGGCTTTGCGCCGCGTTCCAGCGCTGTCGACGGGCTTCTGGACACCTGCCTGGCCGTGGCTTCGGGCAAGATGGTTTTCCCCTTCCTCGACGTCCGCGGCCTGCAGACCGATCCGATTGAGCAGTTGTCGCGCCGCGAGCGCACGATGCTTGAGGCGCTGTCCAAGGGGCTCACCAACAAAGAGCTCAGCAAGGAGCTGGAGATTTCGACCAACACGGTGAAGTTCCACCTGTCGAACCTCTACGAAAAACTCTCGGTCAAGAACCGCGCCCAGGCGATTGCGTTCTACTACGCCAACCGCGCTGCCAAGGGCGATTTCAGCCTGGAGGAATAACCCCGCCCTGCCGCTTCGCGCCTCGCACGCGTGTGCGCATACGCGTGCGCCCGCGGGGGCGCGACGCGCGGGCGCGCATCCGCGCGAATGTATTTAAATGAAAACTTTTTTCTTGACAGGAAACCTTCTCATGGGGAATGCCTAGAGTGGAGAGGACGAAACCCCATTGCGAATGAGGAGCGCACCCATGTCGTTTCATACCATCGAACAGGCCCCTGGCCGCCTGAACCGCAGCGAGCTGGCAATCCCTGGCTCGCAGCCGCAAATGTTTGAAAAAGCAGCAAAATCAGATGTCGACGTGATCTTCCTGGATCTCGAAGACGCGGTTGCGCCGGACGAGAAGGACCAGGCCCGCAAGAATATCATCGAAGCCCTGAACGACATCGACTGGGGCAACAAATCCATGTCTGTGCGAATCAACGGGCTCGACACCCACTACATGTACCGCGACGTGGTCGATGTGGTTGAACAGGCAGGCGAACGGCTCGACCTGATCATGGTCCCCAAGGTGGGCACCGCGGCCGATGTTTACGCCGTCGACATGCTGGTCACCCAGATCGAAGACGCCAAGGGCCTGAAGAAGCGGATCGGCTTTGAGCACATCATCGAGACCGCGCTTGGCATGCAGAATGTGAGTGAAATTGCCGCAGCCTCCAAGCGCAATGAATCGCTGCATTTCGGGGTTGCCGACTATGCCGCATCGACCCGCGCCCGCACCACCATCATCGGCGGCGTGAACCCCGATTACTCGGTGCTGACCGACCCGGCCGGAGACGGCTCGCGCGATGTGCACTGGGGCGACATGTGGCACTATGCACTGGCCCGCATGGTGGTGGCCGCGCGCGCCAACGGCCTGCGCCCGATTGACGGCCCGTTCGGTGATTTCCAGGACAAGGAAGGCTACAAGGCCGCCGCCAAACGTGCCGCGGTTCTGGGCTGCGAAGGCAAATGGGCGATCCACCCCAGCCAGATCGAACTGGCCAACGAAGTGATGTCACCGTCGGACGCCGAAATCACCAAGGCGCACCGCATCCTGGAAGCCATGGCCGAAGCTGAAGCCGCCGGCAAAGGCGCGGTATCGCTGGATGGCCGCCTGATTGACTATGCCTCGATCCGCCAGGCAGAAGTGCTGGTGGAAAAGGCCAAGCAGATCGCCGGCAACTAAGCCGCCGTTCGGTTTCAACACCTTACGCCGTCCCGGCTTCGGCCGGGGCGGCTAAGCGCCGCTATGCCAGGGAGATGCGTATGACCGGATTGCTGACCACCGCCAAGGCCCTGTTTCAGGCCGCTGTCGACCGGGCAGACCCGGCCAAAGCCCTGCGCACCCAGTTGGCGTTCTCGCCGCTCTCCCCCCTGCCCGAAGGCGGCAGGAATGTGCTGCTGGCCGTCGGCAAAGCAGCCATCCCGATGATGCGCGAGGCGCTAACGCTGATCCCGGACGCTTCCCAGGCGCTGGTCATCACAAACTCTGAAAACTATTCGGAGATTCCCGGCGCCACGGTGCTCTGCGGCGCCCATCCGGTACCGGATGAGACCAGCGCCGCCGCCGGCCGGGCGGCCATTGAACTGGCGGTCTCTCTCGGTCCCAATGACCGGCTGATAGCCCTGATTTCAGGCGGCGGCTCCGCCCTGATGGTGGCCCCCGCCTCCGGCCTGACCCTGGCGGACAAGTCTTCGGTGAACAAGCTGCTGCTCGCCTCGGGCCTCGAAATCAACGAGATGAACCTGATCCGCCAGCAGCTGTCGGACATCAAAGGCGGCGGATTGCTGCGCCATGCCGCCCCGGCCCGGGTGCAGGCCTTCATCCTGTCGGACGTGATCGGCGACGACCTGCGCGCCATTGCCTCCGGCCCGACTGTGGCGCCCATCGGCACCCGTGCTCAGGCGCGGGAAATCCTGCAGCGCGCGGGCATTTGGGGCAGCATGCCTGAGGCCGTCAAATCCCATCTCAGCGCCGCTGAAGAACCTCAGGACACTCCGCCCTCAGCGACCAACACCCTGATCGGCTCCAACCGCCACAGCCTCAAGGCGATGATGGCCGCAGCGGCAGAGGACTGGACCTGCAAGCTGGTCTCACACCGCCTGGTCGGCAAAGTGGCCGAGGCCGCGGAAACCATTGTGGCCGCTGCGGAAACCGCTCCCAAGGACAAACCCGTTGCGCTGATCTTCGGCGGCGAGACCACGGTCCAGCTTACTGGCACCGGCCTTGGCGGCCGCAATCAGGAATTGGCCCTGCGTGTCGCCAAACTGGGGGCCGGGCGCCTCAGCGGCGACTGGCTGTTCCTCTCCGGCGGCACAGACGGGCGCGATGGCCCCACGGATGCAGCAGGCGGCATTGCCACCCCTGCCACCTGGGAGGCCATCAAGGCTTCCGGCCAGGACCCGGACGCATTACTCGCCAACAATGACAGCTACGCCGCCCTGAAATCCGCAGATGCGCTTCTGATGACCGGCGGCACCGGCACCAACGTGGCAGATGTGCAGGTCTTCCTCAGAAGGCCCGGCTGAGCCCGGCCTCCTCCCGCTTTTCATCTTCCACCAAATACTCCCGCCGGAGGCTCCCGCCGCTGCGTCAGGCGCAGCGGTTAAGCTGAAGCGCGCTTCTCGCCCCACTCGGCCAGATCGTTCACCAGCATCAGCGCCACCCGCCGGAACACCTGGCGCAGCCGCTCCACATGCGGCCCTTCCAGCTTCAGCTCCGCCAGCGCCTGATCCATGCATTTCAGCCAGTTCTCGGCGTCTTCCGCGGTGATCGGAACATGGGCGTGCATCAGCTTCACGTCCATATGCCCGTGCTTTTCTTCGTAGTAACGCCGCCCGCCCATGAAACCGGACAGGAAGTTGAACTGTTCGATCCGGGCATGATCCATGCCATGCCCCCGCTTGTGCAGCTTGACGATCTGCGCACCAGCGTCGGATTCCTCGACGATGTCGTAGAACCGTTCAACCAATGCGCGCAGCACGTCTTCGCCGCCCATCTGCTCTATCAGCTTTTGAACCATTGAACCTCCCAGCCCCAGAGCGGCCGGCCTCAGGATTGAGGCCGGGTCTTTTTGGGGTCGTAATGCGCAAAGGGCACGATCTTGGCAGGCAGGCGTTTTTGATGGCCGTCAAGCTTGCCGATTTCGACTTCGGTCCCGACCTCGGAACAGGACACATCCACCCGCGCCAGGGCGATGTTCTTGCCCAAGAGCGGCGAGCGCATCGAAGACGTCACCTCGCCGATCTGCGCCCGGCCGATGTGGACGCAGTCGCCATGGCCAACATCAATTGCCGAGTCGATATCCAGCCCCACCAGCTTGCGCGCTGGCGTCGTCTTGCGCCGGATCAGCGCGTCGCGGCCGATGAAATCATCCTCCTTCGACTTCAGCGGAACGGTGAAGCCGATGCCCGCCTCAAACGGGTCGGTCTGATCGCTGAAATCATAGCCCGCAAAGATCAGCCCGGCCTCGATCCGCACCATATCCAGCGCCTCCAGCCCCATCGGACGGATTCCGTGGTCCTGCCCGGCCTCCCAGACTGCGTCGAAAACCTCGCTGGCATGTTTCGGATGGCAGAAGATCTCATACCCCAGTTCGCCGGTATAACCGGTCCGGGACACCACCACCGGCACACCATGCTCACCGCCGATCCGCGCAGGCGTAAAGCGGAACCAGCCCAGCTCCTCCAGTTCGGGGTTATGCGGCATGGTCCAGATGATCTTCTTCAGCAGATCCCGGCTCTCCGGCCCCTGCACCGCGATATTGTGCTGCATGTCGGTCGAGGACCGGATCAGCACGTTCAGCCCCAGCTTTTCCGCCTGCTCGCGGATCCATTCCCCGCCGTAGTCCGAACCGCCGATCCAGCGGAAGTTGTCCTTGCCCAAGCGGAAAACGGTGCCGTCGTCGATCATGCCGCCATGCGGATAGCACATTGCGGTATAGACCACCTGCCCAACCGCCAGCTTCTTGATGTTGCGGGTAAAGATATACTGGCACAGCGCCTCGGCGTCAGGTCCGGTGATCTCGAACTTGCGCAAGGGCGTCAGGTCCAGCACCACGCATTTCTCGCGGCAGGCCCAATATTCCTCCAGCGGCCCGGATTCGGCATAGCAGTTGGCCAGCCAGTAGCCGTTGTACTCCACAAAATTGCGGGTCATCTTGCTGAGGCGGTCGTGAAAACCGGTTTCCTTGGTCATTTTGGGCTCCGATTCAGGGGTCGCGCGGAACGCAATCGCCCGCTTGAAACTCTCTTGGCCGCTGTAGGTGCGGACGTGAATGTCGGTGGGGTTCCAGCCGTTGGCAGCACTGGTGTCATCCGGGCAGGCAGAGCTGACACAAACCAGATCGGTCAGCGCTCGCAGCAGCACATAGTCGCCGGGCCGCGTCCAGGGCTCATCGGCATACATCACGCCATGCTCGTCCAGCCCGGTGTTGAAGAAGAAGTTGATCGCCATCCAGCCCGCGCGCGGCGTCACACCGTGCTGGGCCAGCGTCGCGTTGAAGTTATCCGAGCAATTCGCATGGCCGGGATAGCCGATATCGTCGTAATACTTCGCGGCGCAGGCCAGGGCAAAGGCGTCATGCCGCCCGACGGTGTCCTGCACCACCTCGACCAGCGGCAGCATATCCTGATCATAGTATTTCGCATGCAGCCCCGGCATCGGATAGGCATGGCCCATCAGCGTCCGGGTCGTGGTCACGTCCAGCGCGTGTTCAATACCCTTGTCCAGCTTGCGGGCGGCAAAACATTGAAAGTCGGTGCACTGGCGGCCGTCCACGTCGATGATCTGGATATAGTCGCCGGCTTTCACGAAATAGCTCTCCGCGGTGGCGCTGTGCACCCGCATCTCATTCACCGGCTCCGCCAGCGGGTCGGGCAATTCAAACCGCGCCACCTGCTTGATCACCGCGCGCTTGACCATGACGGTCAGCGGCGTCGCCGTGTCCTGGCGCTCAAAATCCATGATCCCGCCAGGGGCCGCGATGATCACTACCCCGTCACGCTGCGCGGTAAAGCTCTCTTCCGTCTTGGCTGGCGTTGCGCTGTCAAAGAACCTGAGCGCGCCGCCCTGTGCCAGGTCGATGCCGCGCGCCTCCATCCCCATGCGCAAACCGCGCAAGGACTGATCGGAGGAGGTCAGCAGTGCCTTCAGCCCGCTGGCATCGCTATTGGGCGCCGCACCAATAATCCCGGCGTCAATGCGGCCATTGTCCTCCGCCGCAACAACCTCGCAAGGCTGCCCGCCCTCATCATTGGTCACAGTCACCCGGTCGCCTGTTTCCAGGCGGATCAGGATCGCACCGCAGCCCTCGACCACGTATCGCTCCACTCCTTTCGGCAGCGTAAACACCGACGGCTGGTACAGTCCAGAGGGCTTCGGCGGCCCTTTGACAACCTCAGGGAAGCTCATGTCATTCATCGCGCATCTCCTGTCGAACTCCGGCCAAAATTGCACTTCCGGAATATTTATTTATTGAAAAGAATATTGCCTTCCGCCACTCTAATCAACAAACATGTTGATTTTCTGCGGAAAAACGGCAAATGCCCGGGATGCGGCATTTTCCTGGGGGTGAATGCCGCAAACGAAAGGATAACCGCCATGCACTCGCTGCTCCTTGGCCTCGCGGCGGCCCTTGCCTGGGGGATCCACGACCTTTGCGTGCGGTTTGTGTCGCAGCGGACCGGCATTCTTCCGGCCATGCTGACGGTCTTTGCCAGCGGGGCGATTCTGGTGGCCGCCGCCGCGTTTGCCTTTGGCGACTGGCAAGCGATGAGCTTGCCGGCGGCCCGGCTGGCAGGGCTGTCGGGAGCGATCTTTGCCCTGGCCTCCTACGCGCTTTACCGGGCCTTTGCGCTGGGACCGGTCAAGCTGGTGGCGCCGCTGATTGGCGCCTACCCGGTGCTGTCGCTGGGCATGGCGATGCTGCAAGGACAGCCGGTTGGGCCTGGCCACTGGCTGGCGGTGGCCGTGGTGGCTGGCGGCATCGGGTGCATCGCGGTCTTCTCCACCCAGGAGGACGGCAGCCCGGCGACCCTGCAGGCGGCGGCCTGGGGGCTGGCAGGGGCCATCGGCTTTGCCCTGACATTTGCAGCGGGCCAGGCCGCGACCCAAGCCGGGGCCGAGCTGCCAGTGCTGATCGTCACCCGCCTGGCGGCGATCCTGATCCTGCTCGGTCTCGCGCTTCTGGCGCGGGTGGTCCAGCTGCCAGGCCGCCAGGTTCTGCCGCTTTTGTGCCTGATGGGCGCGCTGGATGCTGTTGCCCTTGGCTTGGTGATCTACTCCGGCACCCTGCCCCGCCCGGAGTTCGCCTCGATCAGCGCGTCTCTGTTCGGCCTGGTTACCGTGGTTCTGGCCTGGCTTGTGCTGCGCGAAAGTATGAACCGCGCACAGTGGATCAGCGTTGCCGTCACTTTTGGCGGCATTGCTTACCTGGGCTTCTAACCCCCGACTTTTCATCTTTCCAAACAAATACTCCCGCCGGAGGCGTCCGGCGGGAGTATTTGCTTGAACCTCAGCGTTCTGCGCTTACGCGGTCAGGCCTTCCGGCTCGGCCAGGTTGTTGGCGCGGCA
>NZ_JBQKUH010000076.1:0-16258 GCF_054968485.1 Leisingera sp. G5_S3_59_S7 | reverse complement strand
CGGCGGCTTCAAGGACGGCCAGGTGCTGAATTCGGTGTTCTACGACAACGGCGTCAGCGGCATCGACATCAAGAGCCTGTACAAGTCCAGCTCGGATTTCAACGCCAGCAAGCAGAACCACAACATCCGCATTTCGGGCAGCGAGTTCATCGACAGCCCCAACGGCGTTGTTGTCACCGTGCTCAACCCCAACGGCCTGCTGAACAAGAGCAACGCGCATCTGATGCCGCATGACATCAAGGTCAGCGACTCGATCTTCGAGAACAACACCTCGCAGGGCGGGCGCGCGTTCCTGATCAAGGACGGCTATGACATCACCTGGGAGGGGATTTCCCTGCTCGGCAAGGTCAACGAGATGCGCTTCCTGGGCGCCGAAGCCCCCACCCCTCCCTCGGGCACCAACCTGGGCGGTGACATTGAAACCACCGGCGCGCCGCGCAAGCTGTCCGTCAGCGAGCTGTGGTCCGGTTCCACCGGCCCGGTTGCAGGCGGCGAGAGCGATGGCGGATCCGGCGGCAGCACTGAACCTGCGCCCGCGCCGGAGCCCGCGCCTGAGCCTGCGCCGGAACCCGAGCCGCAGCCCAAGCCGGCCCCGGAGGAAGACACTTCCGCTCCGGCCGGCAGCGGCGAGATGCTGTTCCAGCGGTCGGGCGCGATGGAGTTCGACGGAACCGCCGCCAAGGTGATCGAGGTGGCGCCGTCCGCCGCCACAAATGCCCAATCCGCAACGGTGTCCTTTGCGTTCAACGCGGATAAGGTCAGCGGCAGCCAGGGGCTTGTGTCCAAGGACGCCCGCGGCAGCACCGTGAACGACGGGCATTTCACCTCCTACATCAAGGACGGCACATTGCACGTCCGCTACCAGGAAGGGTCAGCCTCCAAGACGCTGAAGATGGACGGCATCGAGGCGCACACGGACTATGACGTGCGCACCAGCTTCGGCGACGGCCAGGTGTCCCTGTGGGTCAACGATGTGCTGGCCGACAGTGCTGCCTTCAAGGTGGACTGGATGGACAACAAGGAATACCTGCAGATCGGCGCAAACGGCTGGGCCAGCAAGTCCGGCGAGGCCGGCTTCGTGGCGGCCTTTGACGGCACCATCTCGGACGTCGGGATCACCGAAGGCTTCAACACCGCGGCGGCAGTCTCCGGTGCGGACGGCGGTGAAACCGGCACCGGCAGCACGGATACGGACAGCAGCACCTCTGCGGCACCCGAAACCGGCACGGACTCTTCCGTGGAAGACACGGGCAGCCAGCAGACGGACACCACCCTGCCGGCGCTTGCGGACATCTTCGAGCTGGATGGCCCGATGGAGTTCAACGGCAGCAAGAGCTCGGTGCTGGAGTTTGCCCCGGACCAGGCGCTGCAGGCGGAGGCCGGCAACATCGCCTTCACCTTCAATGCCGACACGGTCAGCGGCCGCCAGGGGCTGGTCTCGAAAGATGCCTATGGCGCCGATGTCAATGACGGGCACTTCACCAGCTACATCAGCAACGGCAAGCTGTTCGTGCGGTTCCAGGAAGGCGATGCGTCGGAAACCTTCGAAGTCGCCGGCATCGAGGCGGACACCGATTATTCGGTCAGCGCCAGCTTCGGCGGCGGCAAGGTTGCGCTGCGGCTGAACGGCGAGCTGGCCGGAGAGGCGGACTTTGAGTTCGACTGGCTGGACAACGCGGAGCACCTGCAGGTCGGCGCCAACGGCTGGGCCAGCAAATCGGGCGAAGCGGGCTTCACCGATGCCTTTGACGGCACCATCAGCGATTTTGCCATTGCCACCGGCAGCGCGGCGCTGAGCGACGACTTCCTGCTCGTCTGAAAACAATGCGGTGCAGGGCCAGTCCCTGCACCGCAGCTGCCGGCAGGCAGCAGATAAAAGGCCGGGGCGGCACGGGCCCGGCGGCGTTATTTCTCCGCAAACCCCGGCGGGCCTCTAGCTTCGCATGCAATGCCGGAATAACAGTATGCCATATGCCCCAGGCTCAAGGTCCAGCATGGCGATTCCTTCGTTCTTTATTTCGGTTTGCGCAATGTGGATTTCCGCATTTGCCTTATGGTTGCTTTTTGATTTTTACTTTCTTCCTGCGATTGCAATAGGCTTTCTGATTGCTATTTCCCTGTTTTTTGCCGCGCTTTTTTTGGGCAGAATTATATCAATAAAATCAGCGCCTTCCCGCGGCCGCACCCGCATTCCGGGATGGTTTAACTAAAACGGCGCCATATAAAAATCCGCACCTGTTTTTCAGCGTATATTCCTAAAATTTTATCTTGGCAGAACGGCGGCCGGACGGCATACTTGTACAGCGGTCTGCTTGCAGTGTGTTCCAAAGGCCGCATGTGAGGGGTCTGGGGGGACTGATTTTCACAGAATTCAATGCCCATCCCGCCTGTTTTTCAAGGCTGGATTTTTTGTTTAGGGCAGCCGGTTTCTGTGCCCTCCCTGTGTGGGTTTAATAGACGGTTACCAGTTCAATGAAAAATGGTGTTATGTTAAAGAGCGCCGCCAAGCGGTATTACTATCCCGGCGGAGAGAGGGAAAATCTTTCAGGTGCGTTAGCCCGTGCAGGGAAGTGGCGGGCTTATCTGATTTCCAAACGGGCTGCAGACATTCTGATCAGCCTGGCGTCCTTGCCGCTGCTGCTTGGAATTTGCTGTGTTCTGCTGTGCCTGAACCCCTTCCGTAACCCGGGGTCCCTGTTTTTCCTGCAGCAGCGCTGCGGCCGGAACAGGCAGGGGTTCACAATGATCAAATTCCGCACCATGACCCGCAGCGGCGCAGGCCGCCGGGGGGCGGATGATCCCCTGGAAACATCCCGCATCACCCCCCTGGGGCACTGGATGCGCGACACCAAGCTGGATGAGCTGCCGCAGATCCTGAACGTCCTGATGGGGCAGATGAGCCTGATCGGCCCGAGACCCGAAATCATCTCCTTTGCCGAAACCTACCGGCAGGCCATTCCCGGATACGGCATCCGCGAGACGGTCAAGCCGGGCATGAGCGGCTATGCGCAAGTCACCCAGGGCTACACGGATTGCATCGAAATGGCCCGGAAGAAACTTGATCTGGATGCCTATTATGTCCGCAACATGGGGTGGCGGCTGGATCTTTTCGTATTAGTTGCAACAATCAAGATCGTGTTTGGATGGCCGCCGCGCCTGTAACGAAAGCAGTCTTGTGCATTGTGATTTGGTATTGGTTTCAGGGAAGCTGAGCGGGGCGGCCATGGCGCGCCCGGCCAGCGTCTTTCAGAAAACAGGGCGGCCGCGGCCGCCGCGTGCTCCCGGCAATTCCGTTCCGCGCCGGAGGCACAATTCCAAATACAATTCAAAACCTTGCCGGAGACCGTCATGAAAAGCCTGACTCTGGCCGTGCGCCTGCTGACCCCGGCAGAGCGCAAAACGGCAATGCTTATCATGCCGCTCATTATCCTCAGCGGATTTGCCGACATGGTGGGCGTTGCAATGATCTTCCCCTTTCTCAAGGTGCTCGGCGAACCCGGGCTCATTCAGTCAAACAGCTACTTGTCATACGTTTACACAAGCGGCGGCTTTGGCAGCGCCGATGAGTTCATCTTTGTGCTGGGCATCGTGTTCTTTGTCATGCTCATCGCCACCGCGGGGCTGAAGATCCTGACCGTCTATGTCGCCAACCGCTGGCTGGAAGGGCGGATTCACAGCCTGTCGAAACGCCTGCTGACGGCCTATCTGAAGCAGCCCTACCCGTTCATGCTGCAACGCAACAGCAGCGAGCTGGTGGCGAATATGCTGTCGGAGACGGCCCGCATCGTCTCGCAGGTCTTCCGGGCGTTTTCAGAGTTCGTGGTCTCGGCCGTGACATTGTTCTTCCTGGTGGCGCTGCTGCTGGTGATCAACCCGTCGGTCACGCTGCTGGCGATGGGGACATTCTCCGCACTTTACGCGGTGCTGCTGCTGTCCGTGCGCCGGATCTCAAGCCGCCTCGGCCAGACGATCCTGAGCACCAACCGCAAACGGCACCGGCTGGCAATGGAGGCGCTGATCGGCGGCAAACAGGTCCGGCTGCTGAACCGGGAGCGGAACCTGGTCGAACGGTATTCGGTGCCGTCGTCCGGCTATGCCAATGCGAATGCGCTGTCCAACACCGTCCGGATGGCGCCGCGCCACATCATCGAAGCCGTCGCGATCGGCGGCACTGTGCTGCTGACCCTGTTTCTGTCCGCCCGCAGCGGCGGCACCGGCAGCGCCGCGATGGCCGATATGCTGCCGACGCTCGGGGTCTTTGTCCTGGCGCTTCACCGCATGATGCCGGCCTTTCAGCGCGGCTATAACGCCTCTGTGTCCCTGCGGCTGAGCAGCGCCTCCGCGAACTCCATCCTGGATGATTTCAAGAGCGCGGAAGATCTGCCGCCGCTGCCCGGCGCGGTTGGCCCCATGCGCTTCCGGGAGAGCATCGAGTTCAAGGATGTGTGCTTCCGCTATCCCGGCGCGGAGGAAGACAGCCTGAAAAACGTGACCTTCACGATTGCAGCGGGCATGTCCGTGGGGATTGTCGGCCGGACCGGGGCCGGCAAGACAACCCTGATGGATCTGATCCTGGGGCTGCTGGAACCGGACCGCGGCGAGATCCGGATTGACGGCCGCAAGCTGTCGCACGGCGAAATCCGCTCCTGGCGCGCAAATGTCGGCTATGTCCAGCAGGACATCTACCTGAGCGATGCCACGGTGGCGCAGAACATCGCCTTCGGCGTTCCCGACGCGGATATCGACACCGGGAAACTGCAGGCCGCGGCGCGCATGGCGCAGATCGAGGACTTCATCCTCAACGAGCTGCCCGACGGCTATGAAACCTTTGTCGGCGAGCGTGGCGTGCGGCTGTCCGGCGGCCAGCGGCAGCGCCTGAGCATAGCCCGCGCCCTTTACCCCGGACCGGACGTCATCGTGTTCGACGAGGCGACCAGCGCCCTCGACAACGCCACCGAGGCGCAGGTGATGGCGGAGATTTCCAAGCTGGCGGGCTCGCAGACGCTGATCATGGTGGCCCACCGGCACACGACCGTGCGGGACTGCGATATCATCCTGACGCTGGAGAACGGCGCGCTGACATCCATCGCCGATTACGACAGCCTGTTCGGGACCGGCGATCACATCACCGTTGCAGCCGGGGGGTGATCCGATGGGCCTAGCCAAAAACCGGGCAGGCCCGAACCGGGCGGGCCAAAACCGGGCGGGCCAGGACAGGTCAGGCCAAGACAGGACAGGCCAAGGCGGGGCAGGGCTGCGGCGGCCGGGAGACGGCCGATGATACGCGTGGCGTTCGGATCGGTGCCGAAAGACAGCGGAACCTTCACCTTCTACCGCAACATGCGGCCTGCGCTGCTGGAGCATGGCATCGACCTGCGCTGCGTCGCGGCGGGCCGCGATCAGGCCAGCCTGACCGACCCGGCGTTTGCCGATGAGGGATGCGTGCTGCTGGCGAAAAGAAGCTCCAGCCTGAAAACACAGGCCCGCGCGTTTGCTGACTGGTGCGCGGCCGAACAGATCGGCGCGGTGTTCGGCGTCAACTCCCCCGCCATCCTGAGCGCCCTGCCGCATCTTCCTGCACATGTGCGGGCTCTGGCCCGCTGCGCCAACGGGTTCGAGGAAGGCTACCGGCTGACCCTGATCGGCCAGGAGCGGCTGGCGCGGATCGTGGCGCTGACGCCGCGGCTGCAAGAGGACCTGATAACCGGCTATGGCGTCCGCCCTGACAAGATTGCCCTGATCCCCAACGGGGTGCCGCCGGAACGGTTCGCCGCGGCGGCGCGGGCGGTGCGGGGCAGGGGCGACGCCCTGAGACTGGGCTTCCTTGGCAGGCTGGAGCACCGGCAGAAGGGGGTGATGCACCTGCCTGCCATTCTGCGCCAGCTGGAAGACGCCGGGGTGCCGTTCCAGCTGCGGATCGCAGGGCAGGGCAAGGACGAGGCGGACCTGCGCCGGGCGCTTGCCGGGCTGGCGGACCCGGGCGCCGTGAGTTTCCTCGGCAGCCTGCCCCCCGGGGACATCCCGGGGTTTCTGGAAGAGACCGATGTCTTTCTGTTCCCGTCGCATTTCGAAGGCTGCCCGAACGCCTTGCTGGAGGCGATGGCGGCCGGCGCTGTCCCGGTTGCCTGGCGGCTGCCGGGCATCACCGATTTCCTGATCGATACAGGCCAAACCGGGTTCCTGGCGGAGACCGGCGGCACTGCGGAGTTTGCCAGGCATATCGAACGCCTGGCCCGGGACCGGGCGCAGCTGCAGGCGATGAGCCGGGCGGTGTCGGCGGCGGCCCGCAGCCGGTTTTCGCGCGAAACATGCGTGCGCGCCTATGCCGGGCTCTTTGAGACGGTGATGTCGGAACCGCCGCCGGACTGGCAGCCGGTGCCCTGGGGCCGCTTTGAGGCGCCTGCGCTGTTCCGGCAGCACCCCCTGGCCCGGATCCTGCCCGCCAAGCAGCGCAAGGCGCTGCGCGGCAGCCTCAGCAGGCTGCGGCGGCGGCCGCCGTCCGCAGCGGCGCCGGACCCGGCGGCGCGGCCGCGGGTGTTTCAGATCATCAACAGCATCGACATGAAACGCGGCGGCGCCGAGCGGATGGCCCGCAGCCTGCACGGCCAGCTGCAGTCGGAAGGGATCGAGGCGCATCTGGTCTCGCTGGAGGGCTTCGGCGAGGGCGGCGTGCCGGAAGGGGCGGTGTCGCTTGGGGTGAGCAGCCCCTATGATCCGCGCGCCTTCAGCCGGCTCGCGGCCTATGCCAGGCGGCACATCCGCCCCAGCGACGTCGTGCATGCGCATCTGTTTCCCGCCAGCCTGTACCTGTCGCTCCTGGTGCGGGCCGGCGTGGTGGGCGCGCCGGTGCTTTTCACCGAGCACAGCACCTCGAACAACCGCAGGTCCAGCCTGTTCGGGCGGGCAATCGACAGGCAGGTCTACGGCGCCTTCAAGCAGATCATTGCAATCAGCCAGGGGGTCAGCACCGAGCTGAGGAAGGCACGCCCCTGGGTCAAGGGGGTCACGGTGATCCCCAATGGCTGCCGGCTGTTCTTTGACAGACCCATCCGGCGCGCGCCTGAAACGGAGCCTTTGACCCTGCTGTCGGTCGGCCGCCTGACCCCGGCCAAGAACTATGGCGCGGCCCTGGAGGCGCTGGCACAGCTGATGCCCTGCAACCTGCGCTATGTGATTGCCGGCGACGGGCCTGAGCTTGAGGCGCTGCGCAGGACCGCCGCGCGGCTTGGCGTCTCCGAAGCGGTGGAGTTTGCGGGATATGTGCCGGACATCCGGGCGCTGCTGCAGGAAGCGGACATCTTCCTGATCCCCTCCTTGTGGGAAGGCTTCGGGCTGGCGGCGGTGGAAGGCATGAACGCGGCGCTGCCTGTCATTGCCTCCGATGTTGCGGGCCTGCGCGAGGTTGTCGGCCCGGACGGGCAGGCCGCCCTGCTGGTCGATCCGGCGCAGCCTGCCGGTATTGCGGCCGCCATCCGCCGCCTGGCTGCATCCCCGGATTTGCGCAGGCAGCTGGGGCAGAACGGTTTTGAGCGCTCGCAGGCCTTCAAAATCGAGGACTTCGTGAGCGCCCATCTGAATTTGTATGCAAAAGTGAGGCACGGCTATGGCCTATAGACCTCACCAGATAACCCCGGGCATCGGCCTGTTCGCGGTCTTCGTGTTTGTCCTCGTTGCGGTGCCCAAGCTGAATGTCAAGCTGGGCCCGGTGCCTGTCTACATGATCGACCTGCTGATCCTGATGCTGATCCTGAAGGCGCAGAGCCTGCCTGCGGTCCGGGGGCGCCGGATGTTTTCCACGACCGTCAAGGTGATCCTGTCTCTGGCGCTCGCCAGCGAAGTGATCGGGGTTCTGACCTTCGGCACCTTGCAGGATTCCCTGTATATCTCCATCCGCACCTGCCTGGCCTTCAGCGTGTTCTTCCTCACCGGCCTGATGGTGCGGACGCCGCAGGATGTGTCCGTGATCTTGCGCGCAGCAGTGCTGGGGATGCTGGTCACCGCGTCCCTGATGATCCTCACGTCGCTGCCGATGACGCGGGTGCTGGTTGTGGACCTGGTGTTTTCGAGCAAGTTCCTTGAGCCCGCCGCGGAAGGCGTGGGCGCGAATTACAGCGCCGGAGACAGTGGTGTCCGCGGCCGGACCCTGGTCGGGGTCTCGATCCTGGGCGCCTCATTCATCAATGCGTGCTGGCCGCTTGCGGCGCTGCTGCTGCGCTGGCCGTGGCGGCTGGGGCCGGTCTGGCGGGGCATCACGCTGACCGCCTGCCTGCTGGCGCCGATGGGGGTTGTGATGAGCTATTCCCGCGGGCCGATCCTGGGCAGCCTGCTCATCCTGCTGATGGTGCTGCTCTACGGGTTCAAATATGTGCGCCGGGGGATTTTGCTTCCGGTCGCGGTCAGCGCCACCGTCGTTCTGGCCGTGGGCATTTCCTCCCAGCTCTTTTTCTTCGACCGCCTGTCCAACCGCAGCCAGGCGATCCTGGAAAACCCGTTCCAGGACGAGCGCGAAAGCGAGCGCATCCTGGCCTATATCGAGCCGTTCCAGCACATTGCGGAGAAGCCGCAGTTCCTGCTGCTGGGGCAGGGGATCACCGTCAGGTATTCGGACACCCGGGCGGTCCCCGAGCAGGCCGGCAA
This sequence comes from Leisingera sp. G5_S3_59_S7, assembly GCF_054968485.1. Lineage (NCBI taxonomy): Bacteria > Pseudomonadati > Pseudomonadota > Alphaproteobacteria > Rhodobacterales > Roseobacteraceae > Leisingera > Leisingera sp. G5_S3_59_S7. Next base: position 7,621 of record NZ_JBQKUH010000076.1, on the reverse strand, counting down.
GGCAACCCATGCCGCATTTGCGATGGCCTATTACAGCTATGGGATGCTGGCCGCGCTTCTCTACGGCTCCCTGATGCTGCAGGCGCTTCGCGCCGCCGGGCAGTTCGCCAGGCGCAAAGGCTCCTTTGCCGGATTGCTGTCGCAATCGCTGCTGCTGTCGGTGGTCGCCCTGCTGCCGTGGGTTGCGTTCGGGCATGCTCCGGTCTCGACGCCGCGCGGCGCAATGCTTTTCTTCCTGATCATTGGACTTATTTCGTCTCTTGCGAACTTTTTCGAAGTCCCGCGGCAGGTCAAATCAGCGAAACGGAGGTCTCATGCCCAGCATCGTGCTCCTGCTTTCAGATAAGCGTTCTGGCTCGACCATGTTCCAGGATGAAATCTGCCGCCATCCTGACGTTCAGACCGTGCCCTATTCGCCGCATTCCAATCTGGAGACCCATTGGTGGCTGACGGCCGCGGTGCTGCTGCGGCGCCCGGACCGGCTGTTCAGCTCGGGGCGGGCCTACGGCGGCTATGGCAGCCGGGCGAATGCGCGCGCCTATATGATTGATCTGCTGGCGCGGTGCGTGCCGGATTTCCAGCCGCCCGCAGACGACCGGGCGCTTGTCTTTGAGGGCTGGGAAGCCCTGTGCCAAGCCTATGCGCGCCCGGTGTTCTTTGAAAAATCGCCGCAGTTCCTTGCCCACTGGGCGGCGCTCAGCCTGATCCTGGAATGGATGCAGACCACCAGGTTTGACGTGAAGATCGTGGCCATGGTCCGCAACCCGCACGGCACGATGTATTCCGCCGCCGCGCTGTTCGGCACGGACCCGGGCAAGCGGCAATACGGCTGGCTGGAAATCTGCCGCAACCTGCTGGCGTTTGAACAGATGCTGCCCGAAGGCAGGCTGCTGACGGTCCGCTACGAGGATCTGGTGCAAGCGCCTGCTGACGGCTTTGCCGCAATCTGCCGGTTCATCGGCATAGAGCCCGACCCCCGGGCCGGCTCCGGCACCCATGCGAAATCCTCTGAAAAATGGAAGCAGGACAGCAGCTATACCCTGCAGCTTGATCCCGCGGTTCAGCAGATCGCCCGGCGCTTCGGCTACAGCAGCGCAGATCTGGCCAATCCGCAGCCCGCCGGTGCAGGCGCGCCGCTGAAAGCCCCCAAGCGCCGGTCGCCCCGGCTGCGCGTCAACCGGCTCAGGGACAGGTTCGTGCAGCCGGCCCTGCTGCGCCTGCGCAGGGCCTTGGGCCGGAAACCGGCAAAAGACGAGTCACTTAGGAACCCAGGTGTGGAGTCATAATGAGTATTAACAAACAGGTATTGGTCACAGGCGGCGCTGGTTTCATCGGGTCTCATCTGATCGACCGGCTGATCGCGGACGGCACCGACGTCTTGTGCGTCGACAATTTTTACACCGGAACAAAACCGAACATCTATCACCTGAAGAACAACGTGCATTTCGAGCTGATACGCCACGATGTCACGTTCCCGCTTTATGTCGAGGTGGACGCGATCTTCAATCTCGCCTGCCCGGCCTCGCCGGTCCATTACCAGCACGACCCGATCCAGACCACGAAAACCAGCGTGCATGGCGCCATCAACCTGCTGGGGCTGGCCAAGCGCCTCAAGTGCCCGATCCTGCAGGCCTCCACCAGCGAAGTCTACGGCGACCCCAAGGTGAACCCGCAGCGGGAGGACTACTGGGGCAATGTCAATCCGATCGGCCCGCGGTCCTGCTATGACGAGGGCAAGCGCTGCGCGGAGACGCTGTTCTTCGACTACCACCGGCAGACCGGGCTGGATGTCAAAGTGGCGCGCATCTTCAACACCTACGGCCCCAGAATGCATCCCAATGACGGGCGCGTGGTGTCGAATTTCATCGTGCAGGCCCTGAAAGGCGAGCCGATCACGCTGTTCGGCGACGGGATGCAGACCCGGTCGTTCTGCTATGTCAGCGACCTTGTCGAAGCGATTGTCCGCTTCATGGCGGCAGGCCCCGGCTGCCATGGCCCGATGAACCTGGGCAACCCGGTCGAGATCACCATCCGCGAGCTGGCGGAGCGGATCGTGGAGATGACCGGCTCGCAGTCCGAGATCGTCTACCGGCCGCTGCCGCAGGATGATCCGATGCAGCGCCGCCCGGATATTTCGCTGGCCAAGCGCGAGCTGGACTGGGCGCCTGCGGTTCCGCTGGAAGAAGGGCTGAGCAAGACCATCAGCTATTTTGACGGCCTGCTGTCCGGACCGGACGCCGGATTGGCCCAGGCGGCCCGATGAGCCCGTTCGAGCGCGCCCCCGCCACCCTGGGCGTTGTGGCCATCAGCTACAACGAGGAAGAGGACCTGCCCGGGTTTCTGGCCAACCTGATCGGCTGGGTCGATGAGATCATCATTGTGGATGACGGCTCGACCGACCGCACCGAAGAGATCTGCGCGGCGGCGGGCGGCAACGTCCGGTTTCTCCGGTCGCCGCGCAAGCCCGGCGAATATTACAGCGATCAGCGCAACAAGGGCATCGACGCCGCCGCCAGCGACTGGCTGCTGCATATGGATATCGACGAACGGGTCTCCCGCGAGCTGGCCGGCGAGATCCGCGACGCGATCCGGAATGAGCAGATGGACGGCTACCGCTTCCGGCGCCTCAATCATTTCATGCACCGGCCGATGCATGGCGGCGGCTGGCAGGACTGGAACCTGATCCACCTGGCCCGGCGCGACTTGTTCCGCTTCGGCGGCATGTTCCACGAGACCTGCCACCTGGATGCGCCCGCGCAACGGGTGGGCCAGCTCAGCGGCAAGATGATCCACTTCAACGAGCATAATTTCGAAAAGCGCCTGAAGAAGAGCTCCACCTATCTGGAGGAGACCGTCAAGCACGTCGAGGAGAGCAAACGGCAGATCCGCGGCTGGCAGATCCTTTGGGCGCCGGTCAAGGAGTTCCTGAAGAAATACTTTTACAAGAAGGGGTTTCTCGATGGCACGCCGGGGCTGATTTCGGCGCTGCACTCGGCAACGGCGGTGTTCCGCGCCTATGCGCTGGTGTGGGACCGGCAGAACCGCATTTCGCGGGCGGAACTGGAGCGGCAGGTGTCCTGGGCGGCGGCGGACCGCAATGGCTGATGCGCCGCCAAAGGTCTCGGTGGTGGTGCCCACGTATAACCGGGGGCACCTGATTTGCGCGGCGCTGGACAGCGTGCAGGTGCAGACCTTCCGCGACCTGGAAATCATTGTCATAGACGACGGGTCGGAGGATGACACCGCGGCGCGGGTCAGCGCCTGGGCAAAGACGGTGCCGCTGCCGGTGGTTTACGAAAAACAGCCGAACGCGGGCGGCAATGCGGCCCGCAACCGCGGCATAGACAGGGCGCGCGGCCAGTTTGTTGCCTTTCTGGACAGCGACGACCTGTGGCATCCGCAAAAGATCGAAAAGCAGATGGCGCGGCTGGCAGCGCGGCCGGAGTTCGGGGCGGTCTACTGCGGCTTGCGGGAAACCGATGCCGAAAGCGGCCGGGTGATCGCGCAGCCGCGCCATGCCTACCCGGAAGGCGACCTGCTGAACGCCTTGCTGGTCAGCGATGTGACGGCGCCGACCTCGGCCTATACCGCCCGCCGGCGGCTGCTGATGGAGGCCGGCAAATTCGATCTTGAGCTTGCCGCCCGGCAGGACTGGGACATGTGGATACGCCTTGCCCGGCTGGCCCCGATCGGCTGTGTTCCGGAGGTTCTGGTGGATCTGCGCCAGCATTCGGGGCCGCGGACGGTTTCGGATCCGGCGCGGGAGCTGCGCGCGCACAAGCGGATCCTGGACAAATACGCGCCGCTGCGGCGCCGCCGCGCCTGGTGGCTGCCGCTGGCGGCCCGGGCCGGCTTTCACCGCCGCACCGGGCGGGTGCAGTTCCATTACCTGGGCCGGCGCGGGACCGCCATCCGCCACTATCTGATTGCCATCGCACTGTGGCCGTTTGCGGCGGATTCCTGGGCCGCCCTGCTGGGCGCGTTTCTGCCCGCGGGGATCCGCGGCCGGCTCCGGCGCCGCTGGAACAGCGTATTCGGGAGGACATTTCTTGCAATCCGCAACCATTGAACGCGCAGGCATGATCCCCGGGCAGGGGCTGCGGGTGGCCTGTTTCGCCAATCAGTTCGGCGACCGGCAGGGGCATGGGCTGGCCCGCTACGCGCGGGAGCTGCTGGAGGCGCTGCGGAGCGCGGGCGGGCCCGAGATCATCCCCGTTGCCGGATGGTCGGGGCTGGAGCCGGAAGCGCTTGCCGCGCGCCAGCAGGAAACCGGGCTGCAGCTCACAGGGCTTGGCCGCCGCGGCACCTCGCTGCTCTGGACGTTTCTCGGGCGCCCGTCCCTGGAGGCCTGCCTGGACGCGCCGGTCGATGTGGTCCACGCCGTCTCGCTCGGCTACCCGGTGGCCACGAAAAAGCCCCTGGTGGTGACAATTCACGACCTGGGCCCTTTGATCCGCCCGGACTATTTCCGCAACACCCGCCCTTGGGTCATGCAGCGCAGCCTCGATCAGGCGGTGCGGCAGGCAGATGTCATTGCCTGCGTGTCGCAATACACCGCCGACACCGTCCGGGAGTATGCAGGCCCCGGGGTCGAGGCGCGGCTGCGGGTTGTGCTGGAAGGCGTTTCGGAGGCGTTTTTCACCCCGGCGGACCCGGCGCTGCTGCACCGGTTTGCCTTGCCGCCCGGTGTCCCGTTCATCCTGTCCGCTGGCGCCGCCAGCCCGCGCAAGAACCTGGCCGGCCTGCTGCGGGCGATGACGGTTCTGGGCAGCAGCATCCCGCACCATCTGGTGCTGGCCGGCGGCGCAGGCTGGGACAGCGGGGAAATCGCCCAAGCGCTTGCCGCACCGGCGCTGCGCAACCGCGTGCACCGCCTGGGCTACGTGTCCGACCCGGAACTGCGGGCGCTGTACCAGGCGGCGGATCTTTACGTGCACCCGTCGCTGTTCGAAGGCTTCGGCCTGCCGGTTCTTGAAGCCATGGCCAGCGGCACCCCCGTGGTCGCCTCGGACCGGACCTCGCTGCCCGAGGTGGCGGGCCAGGCCGGATGCCTCTGCGATGCCGCGGACCCCGAGGCGCTGGCCGCTGCCATCCTGCGGGTGTGCGGCTCCGAAGACCTGCGCGCCCGCATGGCGGCGCAGGGCAGGCGCCGGGCCCGGCAATTCAGCTGGTCAAGCTGCGCCCGCGCCATGGCCGGAATTTACAGTGATGCAGTATCATGAGGTGCGAAATCCCATGAAGCTGGTTGTGACCGTCAATTCCTCCTTCAACGTCGTGAACTTCCGCTCCGGCCTTCTGCGGGCGCTGATGGCGGCCGGCCACGAGATCACCGTGCTGGCGCCGCGCGACGATTACACCGATGCCATTCTCAGCGACATCGGCTGCAGGTATGTGGAGCTGAAAATGGACCGCCGCGGCACCTCGCCGGTGCGGGAGGCCGGCTGCCTCAGGGCGATGATCGGGCATATCCGGGCTTTGCGGCCTGACGCCATCCTCAGCTATACGATCAAGAACAACCTCTATGCGGGGCTGGCGGCGCGCCTGACCGGGACGCCGATCATCCCGAATGTAACCGGTTTGGGGTCTGTGTTTTCCGGCAAGGGCCCCTTGGCGGCTTTTGCGGCCCGGGTGTACCGCCATGCCTTCCGGGCCGCTCCCATTGTCTTTTTCCAGAACCTCGAAGATCAGGAGCAGTTTCTGCGGGCCGGGCTGGTTGCGTCCGGAACCGCGCGGATCCTGCCCGGGTCGGGGGTCGACCTGGCGCGGTTCACCGCCTCCCCGGTGCCCGGGCGCCCGGAGGCGCCTGTCTTCCTGCTGGTTGCCCGGCTGCTTTGGGAGAAGGGTATCGGGGAATACGCCGAAGCGGCGCGGCAGGTGCGCGAGGTCTTTCCCAAGGCTGTTTTCAGGCTGGCCGGCGGTCTTGAAACGCCGGGCCCGGCAGCAGTTCCCAAGGCGGTGCTGTCGCAATGGGAGGAGGAGGGGATCATCGAATACCTCGGCCGCCAGCGCGACATCCGCCCGGTTCTTGCGCAGGCAACCTGCGTGGTTATGCCCAGCTATTACCGCGAGGGGACGCCGCGCGCGCTCCTGGAAGCCGGGGCCTGCGGACGGCCGGTCATCACCACGGATACAGCCGGATGCCGCACAGTGGTGATCGACGGGGAAAGCGGCTTTCTGGTGGCGCCGCGCGACAGTCTTGATCTTGGGCGGGCAATGCTGCGCGTTGCCGCGGCGCCGCAGGATACCCTGCAGAAAATGGGCGCTGCCGGCCGCGCGCTTGTCGAACGGCAATTTGACGAGAAAATCGTGATCCGCGCCTATACGGAGGCAATCTCGGAAATCGCGGGCAAGCCGGACCAGCCAGGCCGGCTCTGACCGGCAGCCTGACCCGCAGCGCTGCGGCGCTGGCAAAGGATGGCGGCTGCGCTGCGAAGGCATGGCTTCCGCAGCGCAGGAAAATCGTGGCCCGCCCGGATCTGCTTGCGCAGATTCAAAGCCGCCGGACGGGCAGGCCTGATGACGGGCGCGTCAGAACAGGAAGTCGTCCGCCCCGAGTTCCGAAACCTGGAGCCCCTGCAGCAGGATGGTGCCTTCCCCGGTGTCAATCAGCGCGCTGCCGCCCTGGCTGCTGATTTCCAGATCGCTGTAGCTGTTTGCGCCTTGGCCCAGCCCGCTCAGGTCGATCACGTCGGTTCCGGAGGTGAAATCCAGAACCGTGTCCTGGCCGTGGCCCGCGGTGAACACAAATGTGTCGCTGCCGCCGCCGCCTGTGATCTGGTCGTCGCCGTTGCCGCCATCCAGAAGGTCCTTGCCGCCGCCGCCCTTCAGGACGTCGGAGTTGCCGCCGCCATAGACGGTGTCTGCTCCGCCGCCGCCAAAGACCTTGTCCTTGCCGCCGCCGCCGTCGACGGTATCCTCGTCCTTGCCGCCTCTGAGCCGGTCCCTGCTGCCGTAGCCAGCCAGCATGTCCTGGCCCTCGAGCCCCTTGATAATATCCGTCTCTGCCGTGCCGTGCAGGGTATTGTCCTGCGCGTTGCCGGTCACCAGGTTGGGGTCGCCATCCGGCGCAGGTTCAGGCGAAGGTTCAGGCTCGGGTGTTGTGCTGCCGCCGGATCCGCCATCGCTTTCGCCGCCTGCAACCGGGCCGGTGGAACCGGACCACAGCTCGCTGACGGACAGCTTGCGCGGCGCGCCGGTGGTCTCGATGTCGCCGCCCAGGTTGGTGCCCGAGGGGGGCGTGGGGGCTTCGGCGCCCAGGAAGCGCATCTCGTTGACCTTGCCGAGCAGGGAAATCCCCTCCCAGCTGATGTCATAGCCGTCCTTGATCAGGAAAGCGCGCCCGCCCTGCGAGGTGTTGTTCTCGAAGATCGAGTCGCTGACCTTGATGTCATGCGGCATCAGATGCGCGTTGCTCTTGTTCAGCAGGCCGTTGGGGTTGAGCACGGTCACAACAACCCCGTTGGGGCTGTCGATGAACTCGCTGCCGGAGATGCGGATGTTGTGGTTCTGCTTGCTGGCGTTGAAATCCGAACTGGATTTATACAGGCTCTTGATGTCGATGCCGCTGACGCCGTTGTCGTAGAACACCGAATTCAGCACCTGGCCGTCCTTGAAGCCGCCC
>NZ_JBQKUH010000075.1:0-16830 GCF_054968485.1 Leisingera sp. G5_S3_59_S7 | reverse complement strand
GCAGTTGGTGTGCCCAATTCCAACACCGCGATTTCCCGCTTGCGCGCTTCTCCGACGCCAGGCAATGCCGCGCATCATTCAAACGTCGCGCGTGGCGTCCGAGAAACCTGCAGCAGACTTGCCGTTAGCTGCGAGCTATCATGGGTTTATATGATTGCGGAGAGGGCAGGTAGGATACGGCGGTTGCCTGCTCCCGCAACCAACACTAATTCACCTGAAATATCAAAGGCTTCGGGTAAACCGTCCGAGGCCTTCTTCGTGTTCGGGCCTTCCGCACCCGCCGCGAAGCGCAGCAGTCCGGCCAGATCGCCCTCAAGGGTCAGATCCAGGCCTGCGCCCTCCGCCACAGGTGTCAGCACGATCCGCGCCACCAGTGCTCGCAGCGACTCCTTAGCGTCTTCCATGCCTTCGGCGGAGCCAAGGGTCCGGATCAGCCGCGACACCCGTTCGCGGTAGGCCTCCGCCATCGAGGGGTGAAACACCACCGTCTCCGGGGCAGGGGTGTGTTCCAGCTCCCGTTCCAGCTGCTGGCGCCGCGCGTCGAGCTCGATCATCCAGTCCTTCACCTGATCTGCGGGTGTCTGACGTCAGCGCCAATGGGACAGTTTAGGCTGATTTGATAAGAGAGGGTTTCTGGCACATCGTAACCACCGAGGAGTGGAGATGAGACAGAAACCAGGAACCAAGCGGAGCCACGGCGAGAAGGTCGTCAAGGACATCCGCCGTGCCACCCGAAAGCAGTATTCAGCTGAGGAGAAGATCAGGGTCGTCTTGGACGGCCTGAAGGGCGAGGACAGCATTGCAGAGCTGTGTCGCCGCGAGGGCATTGCGCAAAGCTTGTATTACAGCTGGTCCAAGGAACTCCTCGAAGCCGGGAAGAAACGCTTGGCGGGCGATACGGCGCGTGCGGCGACGTCGAGCGAGGTCAAAGACCTTCGCCGGGAAGCCCGAGATCTAAAGGAGGTTGTCGCTGAGCAGGCCCTGGAGTTGCGGCTGCTCAAAAAAGCATGATTGCGGATGGGGACGACGGCGAATGAAGTATCCCGCATCTGAGAAGCTGGAGATCATCCGGCTGGTGGAAGGGTCGCACCTGCCGACCAGGCGCACGCTGGACAAGCTCAGCATCCCTAGAACGACCTTCTGCCGCTGGTATGATCGGTATTTGTCGGGCGGCCCTGAGGCGCTGGAGGATCGCAGTCCCAGGCCGTCGCGGGTCTGGAACCGCATCCCTGAGCCGGTGCGCGAGAAGATCAAGGACCTGGCCCTGCAGGAAAGCGATCTGTCGTCGCGCGAGTTGGCCGTGTAATTCACTGACACGGAAAACTATTTTGTGTCAGAGGCTTCGGTCTATCCACTGCCCAGCAGGGCATTGCGCAGCAATGTCCCGAGAGGGGCATCCTCAAGGCCTGCGACCTGATCCCCAGCCCGGCTTATGTGGTTCTGTTCGCCGCTGACGAGTTCCGTGACAAGGCGACCCGACCGAACCAGCTTTGGCAGACCGACTTCACCTACCAGAAGGTCATCGGCTGGGGCTGGTTCTACTTGTCCACGATCCTCGACGATTACAGCCGCTACATCATCGCCTGGAAACTTTGCACGACGATGACGTCAGGCGATGTGACCGACACGCTCGACCTGGCGCTGCAGGCTTCGGGTTGTGATCAGGCGACGGTTCTGCAAAAGCCCCGCCTGCTCAGTGACAACGGGTCGAGTTACATCTCGGGCGAGTTAGCCGATTGGCTGGAAGATCGGCAGATGGATCATGTCCGCGGTGCCCCATATCACCCGCAAACTCAGGGCAAGATCGAGCGCTGGCACCAGACCCTGAAGAACCGCATCCTGCTGGAGAACTACTTCCTGCCCGGCGATCTCAGGCAAAAGATCGACGCCTTCGTCGAGCATTAAAACCACCGACGATCCCACGAGAGCCTGCAGAACCTCACCCCGGCCGATGTCTACTTCGGGCGCGGCCAGACCATCCTGAAACAACGAGAAAGGATCAAACGAAAGACTGTCGAAACCCGGCGCTTGCTTCACCGAAGATACGCCGCATAATCAAACCAACCAGATGAGCCAGACCCTCTCTTAGCTCAGGCGGCCATCTGTCCCAAATTCTCTGACGACGGACACCCCCAATGGGCCTGTCAGGCTGGCAGCGGCTGGAAAGGAGGAATTTTCCACGAAACACATATTTTGAGAATGCACATTGCAGGTTCCTGCGCTGGACAGGAATGCAGGTTTTTATAGGCTCCTCCGGGGCGGAGTTCTGTTTTTGATTTGACCAAACGGTTGAAACATCGCTCTGGATCCTCACTTTATGGCGGACCACTCAGACAGGATCAGACCTATGCTAAAATCCCTTACTTACGGCGCGCTTGCCGCCGCCGTGCTGGGCACCGCCGCCATTGCCGAGACCGAAGAGCTGCGGGTTGGCATGTCGGGAGGGTATTTCCCCTTTACCTTCGTAAAGCAGGACAAGCTGCAGGGGTTCGAAGTGGATGTGATGGACGCAGTCGGCGAAGCGGCCGGCCTGGAAATCACCTATGAAACCATGTCGTTTTCCGGGCTGGTCGGGGCGCTGGAATCCGGACGGATCGACACCATTGCGAACCAAATCACGATTACGCCGGAGCGGGAGGCAAAATTCGCTTTCACCCAACCGTATGTGATCGACGGTGCGCAAGTTGTCGTGCGCAAGGGTAATGAAGAGGTCGGGTCGGTCGAAGATCTTCGCGGCCGGTCGGTTGCGGTCAACCTCGGCTCGAACTTCGAGCAGTTGCTGCACGAGCTGCCTTATGCGGAAGACATCGACATCCGCACCTATGAAAGCAATATCGCCCAGGATACCGCGCTTGGCCGGGTCGATGCTTTTGTGATGGATCGCGTGTCATCGGTCCAGCTCATCAAGGAAAGCCCGCTGCCGCTGGAATTGGCCGGGGCGCCGTTCTCCGAGATCCGAAATGCACTCCCCTTTGCCAATACCGAGGAAGGGCGGGACCTGCGTGACCGTGTCGATGCGGCACTGGACACGCTGCGGGCTAATGGCACACTGACCGAAATCTCCATGAAATGGTTCGGTTCTGATATTACAGTTTCGCAGTAGGTCGGACGATGCGGGCGCTCGACTTCGATTACATGCTAGGGCTGGTGCCCGTTATCCTTTCCTACGTTCCGACCACTCTGGCAATGGCCGGCGCATCCATGGTGCTTGCGCTGGTCCTCGCCTCGCTGCTGGCGGTCGAACGCGTCATCAAGGTGCCGGTGCTGGACAGCCTGGTTGTGCTGTTCATCAGCTTCTTCCGCGGCACCCCGCTGCTGGTGCAGCTGTTTCTGTTCTATTTCGGCCTGCCGCAGCTGCTGCCTGCGCTTGCCAATATCAACGGCGTCACGGCCGCGATCATGGGGCTCACGCTGCATTTCGCCGCCTACATGGCCGAGAGCATCCGTGCGGCCATTGCGGGAGTGGACCGCAGTCAATGGGAGGCGGCGCAATCCATCGGCATGACACAAGCCCAGATGATGCGCCGTATCATTCTTCCTCAGGCCACGCGGATTGCGGCACCGACGCTGGTGAATTACTTCATTGATATGATCAAGGGCACCTCGCTGGCCTTCACGCTTGGCGTTACCGAAATGATGGGCGCAGCCCAAAAGGAGGCGGCTGGCAGCTTTCTCTATTTCGAGGCGTTCTTGGTGGTGGCCGCCATCTACTGGATCATGGTTGAGGCACTGAGCCAGGTGCAGGGCCGGCTGGAAACCCGTCTGAACAAGGCATTTGCGCGATGATTTCAATCCGGGGACTGACCAAGTCGTTTCGCGGCGCACCGGTGCTGCGCAGTATCGATCTTGATATCCAGGACGGCGAAAAGGTTGTTGTGATCGGTCCGTCCGGCACCGGGAAATCGACGCTTTTGCGTAGCCTCAACTTCCTCGATGTGCCAGATGCGGGGCAGATTACGGTTGGCGACCTGACAGTTGATGCTGCGCGGGCGTCCAAGTCCGATATCCTGGCCTTGCGCCGCCGCACCGGGTTTGTTTTTCAGAACTATGCGCTCTTTGCCAACAAGACCGCGAAAGAGAACATCATGGAGGCGCTCGTCACCGTGCAGAAGCGCCCTCGTGCCGAGGCCGAAGAGCGCGCGCTGTCGGTGTTGCGTGAAACCGGGCTGGCTGAGAAGGCGGACAGCTACCCGGCGGCTTTGTCCGGCGGCCAGCAGCAGCGCGTGGGTATTGGCCGTGCGATGGCCTTGGGTGCGGAAGTTCTGCTGTTCGATGAGCCCACCTCGGCGCTGGATCCGGAATGGGTGGGCGAGGTGCTGGACCTGATGCGGCGGGTGGCCGAGAAAAGCCAAACTATGATCATCGTCACCCATGAAATGCAGTTCGCGCGCGAAATCGCGGACCGCATCGTTTTTATGCACGGCGGCAAGATCGTCGAAGCCGGTCCGCCGAAGCAGATCTTTGATGCGCCCCGGGACGACCGGCTGAGGCGGTTCCTGAAGCGGGTGGGGCGCGAGCAAGAGGCCGGATAAGTGCCTAAGGTCATTGGGCGCGACGGTCTTCAATGCTCTCGGGCTGCGTGTGCCGTTGGCCCTGTATAACATTGCCTATGCAGGGAAAGCGCGCCGAATGCCATCGCGCGATAATGGCTTGCGCTGCCGGGCCACTGCGGCCCAAAGTGGCGAGGCTATGCTGGGTGAGGGAGTGCATGAATGGGGCGGGACCGGCGCCGGGTTGCCATTGTTGGATTCGGGCCGCGCGGCCTGGCAGCGCTGGAGGCTCTGGTGCGCCATGCTTCAGGGGCCGGCGAAGCCCTGGCGGTGGAGGTTTTCGACCCGTCCAGATGGCCAGCGTCCGGGCCAAGCTTCAACCCATGCGAAAGTGAGACCTGCCTGCTGAACCTGCCATTGCGCAGTATTGATCTGCCGCCGCCGCCTTTGGCGCGCGAAGGGGAAGGCAGTTTTGCCGAATGGATGGGCCAGGCCGCCGGCGATGGCGAGGCGTATCTGCCGCGCGCCAGGCTGGGCGCCTATCTGCACGCCCGCTACGAGGCGCTTCTTGCGCAGTTGCCAGGCCACATAAAGGTGACCCAGCGCGCAGTGCGGGTGACTGAGGCCCGGCGCGGCGGGCAGGGCTGGCAACTGCATGCGCAAGGCGTGACGTATGGCCCTTACGGCCATGTGCTGCTGTCCCTTGGCCAGCCTGAAACCGCCAGGGATGACCAGCTCTCCCGCTGGCAGGATCATGCGGACCGCTATTCATTGCCTTTGAAACCCGCCTACCCTGGAACCGGGCTGATAGATGCGGCCGGGGCTTGGGCGGGCCGGGTTGTCGGCATACGCGGCATGGCGCTGTCGGCACTTGATGTGGTCCGGATGCTGACCTTGGGTCTTGGCGGCAGGTTTGCAGGCAGCAGCTATGTCGCCTCGGGGCGGGAACCGGCCCGGATCGTGCCCTTCTCGCTGGATGGGCACGCTCCTGCCCCCAAACCCGTGAATGCAAGGCTGGATGCGCGGTTTGATCCCTTGCAGGAAGAAAGCGCGGCTTTCGAGGAGGCCTTGCGTGCCGGCTTGTTTGAAGTGCCGGAGGCCGAGCTGGAGCCGGTGCATGGCGTGCTCGAAAATGCGGCGCTGCGCATCATCCGTGCCGGCGGAGGCGCGGTTCAGGCTGCCGAGGTGCGCGATTGGCTGAAGCTGGAAAGCGAACGCCCGGGCAGCCAGGAACAGCGGGGAACACTTGAGGCCCTGCGCGCGAGTATCTCCCAGGCCGAGGGACGGGAGCCGCCCGCCATCGGTTATACGATCGGCCAGCTTTGGCGGAAGTGGCAGCCGCAGTTGCGCCGCGTCTTCGACAGCGCCCTAGTTCCTGCCAGCATCGCGCAGGACTTTGTGAGTTTCGACGACGGGCTCAAGCGTTATTCCTATGGTGCGCCAGTGGAAACCGCCCGTCAGCTGCTAATCCTGATCGAAACCGGGCTGGTGGACCCGCGTGCTGCGGATGATCCCGATATCACGCTTACGCAGCACGGCTGGCAGCTGCACTCTGATGAACAGACGGTCACCGCCAGCGTCATGATTGACGCTGTGCTGCCCCAGCCCGCGCTGGCTCACGTGACGGAACCGCTGGTGGCCGGGCTGCGGCAGGATTTGGCCCTGGAACCTTTGGGCGACGGTTTGGGCGCGCGGTGCGCGCCCGACGCTGCGCTGATCACAGCGGAAGGGGCGCGGGTGGCGGGCCTTGCGTTGACCGGCCGGCTGGCGAACGGCAGCGCCATCGCCACGGACTCGATTCATGATTGCTTCGGCAGCATCTCCGACTGTTGGGCGCAAACCGTGCTTTGGGCGCTTCCGGACCAAGGGGCATCCTCGCCCTGATCTCCGGCCCGGATCTTGATGGCGCCGCCGCGGTGGTTCGCGGGGCGGCTGGCGAACGCTACGCTGCTGTGAGGTTAACCGACTGCGCTGCCGGGTATTGAAGTCCGGAGGAATTGGTTGGATAAGTTGCGGGCAATTTGAGATGGATTTTCAGTAAGGGGGGCGGCACCTCAGTGTTCCGCGGCCATTGCGTGCGTTTTTGTGCCGAGGTGCGCGCGCAAGTGCCTCCCGTATTCTGATCTGCAGTTTTCATGCCCGTTTGGGCCGCATTTTATCTGGAGCTTTTCCTTGAATAACAACGTCGACCCATCCCCGTTTTCATACCTGACTGCGGAACCGGCTGCTGACGCGCTGCATCGGCTGGAGATGGCGGTGCAGCGGGCCGGCGAGGGCCTGACCCGATGGCAGGCCGGGTGCCTGGAGCAGGTCAGCGGCGTGCCGCTGGCTGGAGCCGAGATCACATTGCTGCTTTTGATCGGCAGCGGCAGGCGGTCCAAATCTATTAAGGAACTGGCCCGCTCGACAAACCGTGTGGATATCCCCAACATCCAGTATTCCTTGCGCAAGCTGGCGTCGGCAGGGCTGACCCGCAAACAAGGGGCTGGCCGTTCAGGAGTCACCTACAGCCTGACAGATGAGGGCTGCCAGCTGGCCGAAAAGCTGGACTCGCTTCGCGCGCGCCTCTTGACACAGGTGCTTGACGGGCGCTCTGAACTGGCCGGGCGGTTGCGGGGGGCAGCCGATGTGCTGGAAGAACTGGTGGAGCTGTACGGGGCAGCAGCGCACCAGGTAGAAGGGCCGGGCAAAGACTGACAGTGCGGCGCGCCCCATTGCAGGGTCTTGCGGCGGCGGCGTAAGGTGCTGCCATGATCGAACTCAAAGACCTTCAGTTGCTGACCGCTCTGGCACGGCATCAGCATTTTGCCAAGGCCGCCGCCGACTGCGGTATGTCGCAGCCGGCATTCTCCATGCGGATCCGCAATCTGGAGGAGCGGCTTGGCCTGTCCATCGTGCGCCGCGCCAACCGCTTTCAGGGGCTGACCGAGGAGGGCATGATGATCGTGCGCCGGGGGCGCTCGATCCTCGATGATGCTAAGGCGTTGGAGCAGGAGATCGCAGCCTCCCGCGGCGAAGTGACCGGCACTCTGGTGCTGGGGGTGGTGCCGACGGCCACCGCTTGGGCGGCGCAGCTGGTGGATCAGGTGCATCATGCCTATCCGCGGATTCTGGCGCGGATAGAGGTCACCAACTCATTGGCTATCCAGCAACGCCTCTATGATGGTACAATTGATGCAGGTATTACCTACGCCGAGAGCATGGGCCGGGACCTGGTGACAGTGCAGCCGCTTTACGAAGAAAGCTATGTGCTGCTGGCGCCGGAAGACATGGTGGCGGAGCACGGCGATACGATCAGCTGGGCTGAGGCGGCGGAGCTGCCGCTGAGCCTGCTCGATCAGCAGATGCAGAACCGCCGCATTCTGGACCGGATCTTTGCCGATCTGAAGCTGAGGCCGGAGATCGTGTCCGAGTCCAACGGTTTCATGGCGTCAATGGTGCTGGCGCGCGAAGGCTCTGCGGCGACGATTCTGCCGCGGGCTCTGATGCAGGCCTTGGGAGAGCTGGGAGGAACCCGGGTCCTGGCGCTGGTTGAGCCGGAACAGGCGCGCCCGATCTGCATCGCGACTCTCGACCGGACGCCGGAACTCACAACTGTGCGCGCTTTGAAAGAGGTGGTTGCGACGTTTGCAGACAATAGGATGCCGCAAATGGCGTCATAAGGTTTTCTGATCGTGCGATCCAATTATCAGATTTGACGATATTCATTCTTGATGGCATTGGCGGAATGAAAGACGTGCTGACTGGAGGATCCCATGGCACCATTGGATGATAGCAAGGGCGTATGGAAGTCCGGCCGCGGCAAGGGGCGCAAAACCCCGAAAGGACGCCAGGTCGATGATGCTGCGCTGAGCGAGGTTCAGGAACTGCTGGGGGACCGCCCGCGCAACCGTGACCTGCTGATCGAGTTCCTGCATCTGATTCAGGACAAATACGGCCATCTGAGCACCGCGCACATCCGGGCGCTGGCCGAAGAGATGCGCACCGGCCAGGCTGAGATCTACGAGGTCGCCAGCTTCTATGCTCATTTTGATGTGGTGAAGGAGGGCGAGACTCCGCCTCCGGCGCTTACCATCCGGGTCTGCGACTCGCTTTCCTGTGAACTGGCAGGTGCCCAGCAACTTCAGAAAGCACTGGAAGACGGTCTGGACGCAAGCCAGGTCCGGGTGCTGCGCGCGCCTTGCATGGGCCGCTGCGACACCGCGCCGGTTCTGGAAATCGGCCACAACCATATCGACCACGCCACCGTCGAGAAAGTGGAAGCGGCGATTGCGGCGGACGACACTCACGCCCACATTCCTGAGTATGAAACCTTCGCCGCCTATGAGGCCGAAGGTGGCTATGCCACGCTGAAAGACCTGCGTGCGGTTGGCGACTGGGAAGCAGTTCAGGCGAAAGTCAAAGAAGCCGGCCTGCGCGGCCTGGGCGGCGCTGGCTTCCCGTCCGGTACCAAATGGGGCTTTGTCCGCGCCAACGACGGCCCGCGCTACCTCGCGGTGAACGGCGACGAGGGCGAACCCGGCACCTTTAAGGACCGTTATTACCTGGAGCGTACCCCGCACGTCTTCCTCGAAGGTATGCTGATCGCGTCTTGGGCGGTCGAGGCCGAGAAAGCCTTTATCTACATGCGCGATGAATATCCGGCGGTGCTGGAAATCCTGCGCCGCGAGATCAAGGCGCTGGAAGACGCCGGCATCGTGGAGGAAGGTTACATCGACCTGCGCCGCGGGGCAGGGGCCTATATCTGCGGTGAAGAAAGCGCGATGATCGAGTCGATCGAAGGCAAGCGCGGCGAGCCGCGCCACCGTCCGCCGTTTGTGGCGCAGGTGGGTGTCTTCGGGCGCCCGACCCTCGTCCACAACGTCGAGACCCTTTACTGGGTCGCCAAGATCTGCCGCGAAGGCCCGGAATGCCTGAACTCGGTTGAGAAGAACGGCCGCAAGGGCCTGCGCAGCTACTCGGTGTCGGGCCGGGTGAAGAACCCGGGCGTGCATCTGCTGCCCGCCGGTTCCACCATCACCGACATCATCGAAGCCTGCGGCGGGATGCTGGACGGTCATGCCTTCAAGGCCTATCAGCCGGGCGGCCCGTCCTCTGGCCTGCTGCCTGCGTCGATGAATGACGTTCCGCTCGACTTTGACACGCTGCAGCCGCATGGCACCTTCATCGGCTCCGCTGCCGTGGTGGTGCTGTCTGATCAGGACTCGGCCCGCGACGCGGCGCTGAACATGCTGCGCTTCTTCGAGGACGAAAGCTGCGGCCAGTGCACCCCCTGCCGGGTAGGCTGCGAAAAAGCCGTGAAGCTGATG
This sequence comes from Leisingera sp. G5_S3_59_S7, assembly GCF_054968485.1. Classification (NCBI taxonomy): domain Bacteria; kingdom Pseudomonadati; phylum Pseudomonadota; class Alphaproteobacteria; order Rhodobacterales; family Roseobacteraceae; genus Leisingera; species Leisingera sp. G5_S3_59_S7. Next base: position 7,031 of record NZ_JBQKUH010000075.1, on the reverse strand, counting down.
AGCGAGAAGAAGTGGGATCAGGGCCTCTTGGAAGAGCTGAGCACCGCAATGGTCGATGCGTCGATCTGCGGTCTGGGCCAGGCTGCGCCGAACCCGATCCGCCTGACCATGAAACATTTTCCGGATGAGGTCTGAGCCATGAGCGATAAAGTCACATTCACACTCGATGGCGAACAGGTCACGGCGGACAAGGGCCTGACCATCTGGGAAGTCGCCAACGGCCGCGGGCTGAAGATCCCGCACCTGTGCCACAAGCCGCAGCCGGGCTACCGCCCGGACGGAAACTGCCGCGCCTGCATGGTGGAGATCGAGGGCGAGCGCACTCTGGCAGCCTCCTGCATCCGCGAACCCGCCGAGGGCATGGTTGTCACCACCAACAACGCACGCGCTGAAAACGCCCGCAAGATGGTGATGGAGCTGCTGGTTGCCGACCAGCCCAAGAAGGAAGAGGCGCACGACAAGTCCTCCCACATGTGGGACATGGCAGAGCTGAACGGAGTTACCGAGAGCCGCTTCCCCAAGCTGGAAGAGGGCCGCATCCCGCTGCTGGATGACAGCCACGTTGCCATGAAGGTGAACCTGGACGCCTGTATCTCCTGCGGCCTGTGCGTGCGTGCCTGCCGCGAAGTTCAGGTGAACGACGTGATCGGTATGGCCGGCCGCGGCCACAACGCCTTTCCGACCTTCGACATTGCTGACCCGATGGGCCAATCCACCTGTGTCGCCTGCGGCGAATGCGTGCAGGCCTGCCCGACCGGCGCGCTGATGCCCGCCACTGTGATGGACGAAAACCAGGTTGGCGACAGCAAGGACTACGATTCCGAGACCGAAAGCGTCTGCCCGTTCTGCGGCGTCGGCTGCAAGGTCAGCCTCAAGGTAAAGGACGGCAAGGTCAAATACGTCGACGGCATCAACGGCCCGGCGAACGAAGGCCGCCTGTGCGTTAAGGGCCGCTTCGGCTTTGACTATATTCACCACCCCCACCGCCTGACCAAGCCGCTGATCCGCCGCGACGACGCTCCGGCCAAGGGCCTGAACGTCGATCCGGGCAACCTGTCGACCCATTTCCGCGAAGCAACCTGGGAAGAGGCAATGGATCTGGCCGCCAAGGGCCTGATGAAGTTGCGGGACGAGAACCCGAAGTCGGTTGCGGGCTTCGGTTCGGCGAAATGCACCAATGAAGAGGCTTACCTCTTCCAGAAGTTCATCCGCCAGGGTTTCAAGCACAACAACGTCGACCACTGCACCCGTTTGTGCCACGCGTCATCCGTTGCGGCGCTGATCGAAAACGTCGGTTCCGGTGCTGTGACCGCGACCTTCAACGAAATCGAAAACGCGGATGTGGCGATCGTGATCGGCTCCAACCCGATCGAGAACCACCCGGTCGCGGCGACCTATTTCAAGCAGTTCACCAAGCGCGGCGGCAAGCTCATCGTGATGGATCCGCGCGGAGTTGGCCTGCGCCGTTTTGCCACCGAAATGGTGCAGTTCCGCCCCGGCGCGGACGTGTCGATGCTGAACGCGATCATGAGCGTGATTGTCGAGGAAGGCCTGTACGATCAGGAGTATATCGACAAGTACACCGAGAACTGGGAAGCGGAAAAACAGCATCTGGCGCAGTTCACGCCTGAAAAGATGTCGGAAATCTGCGGCGTCTCCCCTGAGCAGCTGCGCAGTGTTGCGCGCATCTTTGCGGGCGGCAAGGCAGGCCTGATTTTCTGGGGCATGGGCGTCTCCCAGCACATTCACGGCACAGACAACTCGCGCTGCCTGATCTCGCTGGCGCTGATGACCGGCAACGTGGGCAAGCCGGGCGCAGGCCTCCACCCGCTGCGCGGCCAGAACAATGTGCAGGGTGCTTCCGACGCAGGCCTCATCCCGATGTTCCTGCCGGATTACCAGACCGTGACCTCGGATGATGTCCGCAAGAGCTTTACCGATGTCTGGGGCGGCGGCGACTTCTCGAATGAGAAGGGCCTGACCGTGACTGAGATCGTGGACGAGGCCTATGCCGGCAACATCAAGGGCATGTACATCCAGGGTGAAAACCCTGCGATGTCCGACCCGGATGCGGACCACGCGCGCGACGCCTTTGCCAAGCTGGAGCTGATGATCGTTCAGGACATCTTCCTGACCGAGACGGCGAACTATGCCGACATCATCCTGCCGGCCTCGGCGCTGTATGAGAAGAACGGCACCGTGTCGAACACCAACCGTCAGGTGCAGCGGGTGCGTCCTGCTGTTGCGCCTCCGGGCGAAGCGCGCGAGGACTGGCAGGTCACTGTCGAGCTGGCGCAGCGCATCGGCCTGCCCTGGGACTACAAGGATGTGAGCGAAGTCTTCGCCGAGATGAAGCTGAACATGAAGTCCTTGAACAACATCACTTGGGAGCGTCTGGAAACCGAGACCATCACCTACCCGTCGCTGCATGAGACCGACCCCGGTCAGGCGATTGTTTTCGGTGACGGCTTCCCGCGCCCTGAGGGCCGGGCCCGCTTTACCCCGGCTTCGGTCATCCCGCCGGATGAGGCGCCGGATGAAGAGTTCCCGATGATAATGACCACCGGCCGCCAGCTGGAGCATTGGCACACCGGGTCGATGACCCGGCGGTCCAAGGTTCTGGATGCGGTGGAGCCGGAGGCGAACTGCTCGCTCAACCCGCGCACGCTCAAGCTGATGGGCATCGAGCCTGGCGAGATGATCCGCCTGTCTACCCGCCGCGGTTCGATCGAGATCATGGCGCGGGCCGACCGGGCGATTGCCGAGGATATGGTGTTCGTGCCTTTCGCCTATGTGGAGGCGGCGGCCAACATCCTGACCAACCCGGCGCTGGACCCCTATGGTAAGATCCCAGAGTTCAAATTCTCGGCGGTGAAGGTCGAAAAGATCGAAGGGCAGATCGCAGCCGAGTAAACCGGCATCCTGAGTGAGTAAACAGGGCGGGCGCGGAATCAGGGATTCCGCGCCCGTTTCGTTTGGGGCGCCAGGCTGGTGCCCGGCGCGGCAGTGCCACGCAGACCCGGGATGCTTGGCCGCAAATTCCGCCGATGTGTTTCGCTTCGGGCTGTGCCCGAAGCGACCTGCGCTGCGCCTCAAAAGGCGCGGCGCCCGGCCCAACTGGCAGGCTGGCATCTGCGATGGCTGGCAGGCAGGCGGGAGAGCTCGCGTCAGAGGGAGGGCAGCTCAGTATGCCGGTGACTTTGCAGGGTTAAGCCCGGTTCAGCGGTGCCGGGACAGGAACCGGTCCAGATCCCGCTGCGCCGGGCGGGTGCCTGTGAAGACCTCAATCCAGCCGGGCATCAGCGAAATCCGGTATTCGGTGCTTTCGTGCACCTGCATCGAGATATAGCCGATCTGGGTGTAGATCATGGCCCGCGCGCGGATCAGCGCATCCGCTTCAGCATAGCCGAAACGGATGAACATATCCGTCATGGCCTGTTCGCGGCGGGCATCGGCCAGGTCCAGCCGTTCCTGCAGGCGGCAGTCATTGCGCGCCCAGTTGCGAATGGCCAGATCCAGCCGTGCGTCAAACAGGCCCGGGTCGATCCAGCAGTCGAAAAGGTTGAACATTGCCTCCGCAATGCTCTCGGCATAGGCCTCGGTCCGGGCCACCAGATTGCCGGTATTCCGCTCCTCCCAGCGCCGCACCATTGCTTCCAGTAGCTCTTCGCGGTCCTTGAAGTGCCAGTAGAAACTGGTGCGCGCCACACCAAGCCGTTTGGCCAGCGGCATTACCTTCACGGCTTCCACCCCGCTCTCGGTCAGCACCTCATAGGCAGCAGCCAGCCAGTCCTCTTCGCTCAGCCGCGGGCGGGAAATGTCCTGTGTGTCCATGCGCCAGCCATAGCAGCGGGGCAGGGCGGTCGCAACTCTTCTTGACAGGTATGCATGTTTGCTCGACATATATGTCGAGAGTGGCCAGTCGCACGTCACTTCCCCTTGCCAAAACACCGTTCCAGGAGACGCGCCCATGTCCAAGGATCCGCTGCTGCAACCATACCAGTTGAAGCATCTGACACTGCGCAACCGGATCATGACCACCAGCCACGAACCGGCCTATCCGGAAGACGGCATGCCGAAGGAGCGTTATGCGGCCTATCACGCAGAACGGGCCAAGGCGGGCGTGGCGCTGACGATGACCGCCGGCTCGGCCGCGGTCAGCCGCGACAGCTCGCCGGTGTTTAACAATATCCTTGCCTATAAGGACGAAGTGGTTCCGTGGATCCGCAACTTGACCGATCAGGTCCACGAACACGGCGCGGCGGTGATGATCCAGCTCACCCACCTGGGCCGCCGCACCGGCTGGAACAAGGGTGACTGGCTGCCCTCCGTCAGTTCCTCGCGCCACCGGGAGCCTGCGCACCGGTCCTTCCCGAAGCTGGCGGAGGACTGGGACATTACCCGCATCATCTCAGATTTCGCCGATGCCGCTGAGCGGATGAAGGCAGGCGGCATGGATGGCATCGAGCTGCAGGTCTATGGCCACCTCCTGGATCAGTTCTGGTCGCCGCTGACCAATGATCTTGACGGGCCTTATGGCGGCCAATCTTTGGACAGCCGGATGCGCATGCCGCTCGACGTGCTGCGCGCAGTCAGGGACAGGGTTGGGGAGGATTTCATCGTCGGCCTCCGGTACACCGCGGATGAGGCGCAGGCAGGCGGGATACCTCCTGAAGAGGGGATTGAAATTTCCAGGCGACTGGCGGACAGCGGCATGGTGGATTTCCTCAACGTGATCCGCGGCCGCATCCACACCGATCCGGCGATGACCGACGTGATCCCGGTGCAGGGCATGAAATCGGCACCGCATCTGGATTTTGCCGGAGAGGTGAAAAAGGCCACCGGCATGACGACCTTCCACGCTGCCCGGATCCCGGATGTGGCCACCGCCCGCCATGCGGTTGCCAGCGGCCTGCTGGACATGGTCGGCATGACCCGCGCCCATATGGCAGACCCGCATGTAGTGAAGAAAATCATCGAGGGGCGCGAAGACGGCATCCGCCCCTGTGTCGGCGCCACCTATTGTCTGGACCGGATCTACCAGGCGGGTGAAGCACTCTGCATCCACAATGCGGCCACCGGGCGCGAACTGACGATGCCCCATGAAATCTTACCGGCAGAAAACCCTAGGAAAGTGGTGATTGTCGGCGCCGGCCCCGGCGGGCTGGAGGCGGCGCGGGTCGCAGCGGAACGCGGCCATGACGTGACTGTATTCGAAGCTGCCGCGGAACCGGGCGGCCAGGTGCGCTTGACGGCGCAGAACCCGCGCCGGGCCGAGATGATCGGGATCATAGACTGGCGCATGGGGCAATGCGCGGCCCGGGATGTGGCGTTCCGCTTCAATACCTGGGCCGAAGCGGAGGATGTGATGGCCCTGGACCCCGATGTGGTGATTGTTGCGACCGGCGGGATACCGAACATGATGCTGTTTGAAACCGGGGCGGACCTGCCGCATGCGGTGTCCAGCTGGGACATCATCTCAGGTGATGTAAAACCCGCAGGGCAAGTACTGATTTATGACGAAAGCGGCGACCACCCCGGATTGATGGCGGCCGAAACCGCGGCGGCAGCCGGTGCCCGTGTCGAAGTGATGACACCGGACCGGACGTTTGCGCCGGATATCATGGGCATGAATCTGGTGCCCTATATGCGGGTGCTGCAGGACAAGGATGTGAGCTTTACTGTTGCCCGCCGCCTGGTGGGGATCACCCGCAGCGGCAACCGGCTGACAGCTGCCATCGGCACAGATTACAGCGGCCATGTCTACCGCGCGGAGTACGATCAGGTCGTGGTCAACTATGGAACTCTGCCGCTGGATGATTTGTACTTTGCGCTCAAGGAGCACGCGGCAAACCGTGGCGAGGTGGATCACGGCGCGCTGATCGCCGGCCGCCCGCAGGCGGTCGCGGCGAACCCGGATGGCCGGTTCCAGCTGTTCCGGATTGGCGATGCTGTTTCGGCGCGCAATACACATGCGGCGATCTACGATGCGCTGCGGCTGATGAAGGATATTTGATATGCGATTGGGGTTCCTGGGATGCGGCACCATCACCTCTGCAGTGGTTCGGGGGCTTGCAGGCAGGGGGCACCGGATCACGGTGTCCGAACGCAGCCGGGCGCAATCAGCTGCTTTGGCAGCTGAATTCGGCGACGTCACTGTTGCCGGCAACCAAGCGGTCGCCGATGCCAGCGACGTGGTTTTTCTGGGCCTGATGGCGGAAGCGGCGGAGGGCATCCTTTCCGGTCTGGTGCTCCGGGAAGATCAGCAGGTGATCTCCTTCATGGCCGGGGCCGGATTGGACCGGATAGCGGATCTGACGGCACCGGCGCGCGCGGCGGCTGTGATGATGCCCTTCCCGGGAATTGCACAGGGCGGCTCTCCAATCATGGCGATGGGAGACACGCGGCTGGTCGAGCAAATCTTCGGGCCTGGAAACAGGGTATTTGCCTTGAAGGATGAGGCCGAACTGAACGCTTACCTCTGTGCTCAGGCTGTTTTGTCCCCGGTTGCGCGTATGGTGAATGATGCGGCGGACTGGCTGGGGGAGCGGGTCCAAGACAGGACACAGGTTGAGGCCTTCCTGCGGATACTGGTCGCCAGCAGCCTGGAAAAGTCGGGCTGTGCGGACCTGATTGAGGCCCTGAACACACCCGGCGGCTACAATCAGCGTCTGCGCCAGCACATGCAAGAGGCGGGCATGTGCCGCGATCTTGTTGCAGGCTTGGACATGCTGGAGCGCTGAAGCTTTGAAGGGCGTCCTTTTGGCCGTCCCTTTTCTTTGGTGCTTTGCCCTCTTTGGCCGTTGGCCGGGTTCCCCCGGGGGGTTTGGGGCAAGGGTAGGGGGGTGAGTCTGTTGGCTTTGGTGCGATTCCTGGGCTGGTTCTGTGGATAAGGGGTGCGAGTCTGTGGGTAAGTGGTTTTGGCTTCGGATTTGGGGTGTTCCGGGCGGATTGCGGGGTGGGGCTGGGGCGGAAAGCGGGTCAGGGGTGCTGACTTTGTTTTGGTGTAAGTCTTTGATTTTGTTGGATGT
>NZ_JBQKUH010000074.1:0-17270 GCF_054968485.1 Leisingera sp. G5_S3_59_S7 | reverse complement strand
GGGGGCGGTGGCAGATGCCAGGCAAGGAAAGCGCGCGGCGGCTTTTACCGCACCAGCGGCGGCAGCCACAGATTTAAATCCGGCTGGCCGCCCTGCTTGGGGAACCGGGGGGGGTAGCCCTGGTGGGGAAACGGGTGGAGGCACCGCTGGGGCAGCGGCGGGCGGGCTGCGAGGCTGCTGAAGCCTGGACCTTTGGCGGGGAAAGCGGCTGCGGGCGGTTCCGCCCGGTCCGGCAAATGCCGGGCTGCAGCAGCTGCGGCGGTTCCGCCTGCAGGGCGGATCCCGCCTCAGCGGTTCCGCGGACTGAGGACCAGCGGGCGGCTGTCCGTGGTGCCGCGGTTGCGGCGGATCGCGCGGGCTTCCAGCCGGGTCTGGCCGTAGAGCACGATGACAAGCGTGGCGAGGGCGATGAGGAACGCTTCTGCCATGTCAGATCGCCGCGCGGCGTTCGAGCCGTTCCTGCACCAGGCCGGCCAAAGTTGCGGCATCCTGGGTGAGCGGCTCCCCCTTGAGGCGGGCGCTGTCGAGGCGGTCGGCCGCAGCCGCAAGCGGCCCGTCGCCGGCGCTGCGGGCGACGCCGCCCAGGAATTGCGCCAGATAGGCCAGGGTTTTCTCCTCCTGCGACATGCTGAGCACGTCGGCGGCATGGGCCATGTCGTCGCGGTAGGCGAGGAAGTCCGGCTCCACCGTTTCGTCATCCATGGCGCGGGGGCCGGACAGCTGGCGGTCGGCGGGCAGGTTGGCGAGAATCTTTTGCTGGAAGGCGGCCAGCGAGGTGATCGGCTTTTCCAGGAAACCGGCGGCGCCGGCCTCCAGCGCGGCCTCTTCCAGCGCCGGATCGCCGGAGGTGGCCAGGATCACGCCGGGGCGCGGGCTGGCCTCAGCCAGTTCGCGGATCAGGTCGAGGCCGGAGCCGTCCGGCAGCCCGACATCGGCAATCAGCACCGAGGGGCGGTAGACCTGCAAATGGCGGCGGGCGGATTTCAGGCAATCGGCGCGGCGGATGCGGGCACCGCTGCGCAGGCAAAGGAGCCGCAGCGCCTCGCAGGCGAAGCGGCTGTCCTCGACAACCAGAATGGTCAGCCCCAGCAGCGGGCGCCGGGTGGTGGGCAGGCGTTGAGCGGCAGCAAACAGTTCCGAATCGTCCATAACGTATCCTCCTTGCGGGATATGGACCGACGCTAGGAACTCTAGGCTAACACCCGGTTAACGGCGCGTGCGCTGCCGCATCCGCAGCCCCCCGTGCGCAATGGCGCACTTGCCGCGGCGCAGCATCCGCCGCATAACCGGAAACCAGGATTATTTGTGAGAGGAGCACAAACGGATGATTGGCCGTCTGAACCATGTTGCCATTGCTGTCCCCGACCTGGAGGCAGCCTCGGCCCAGTACCGCAACGCGCTGGGCGCCAAGGTGGGAGAGCCGCAGGATGAGCCGGATCACGGGGTGACCGTGGTGTTCATCGAACTGCCCAACACCAAGATCGAGCTGTTGTACCCGCTGGGCGAAAACTCCCCTATCAACGGCTTTCTGGAGAAAAATCCGGCGGGCGGCATCCACCATGTCTGCTATGAGGTCGAGGACATCCTGGCGGCGCGCGACCACCTGAAGGCGCAGGGTGCGCGGGTGCTGGGCACCGGCGAGCCGAAGATCGGCGCCCATGGCAAGCCGGTGCTGTTCCTGCATCCCAAGGATTTCAACGGCTGCCTGGTGGAACTCGAGGAAGTTTGAGGCTATGAGCGTCCTGCCCCGGCTGCGGGGCGGGGCAACTACGAAAGGCCGGCGCCATGGGTGTTACATCAGCGATCGTTCTGTACGCAGTGATCTGGTTTCTGACCTTCCTGGTGATCATTCCGATCCGGCTGCAGACCCAGGGCGACAGGGGCGAGGTGGTGCCGGGCACCCATGCGGGCGCGCCGGAGAAGCATTTCCTGAAGCAGAAGGCCTGGATTACCACCGGGGTGGCCGCGCTGATCTGGGCCATTGTGGCCGGGATCATCTTTTCCGGCGCGATCACGGTGCGGGATTTCGACTGGATGGGGATGCTGCCCGAGCAAGGGTAATCCCGCGGGCCTTGGTTTTTCGAAGCAAGGCAGCGCTCCCGCCCGGTCTGGAGGCATTGAAATGCCTCAGGACCGGTTGGGCGTGGCGCCGCGCTGGCGCGCGGCGCGGGTGCGGCCAGCCCGTCGGGCTGGAGCAGGCTGTATCGTAAACCTGAAATCAGAAGAAGCTTGCGAAGAAGTGCTTGCGGGGCAGGTCTGCCCCTCAAGGCGCGATCTTCAGTGTACTCCGCCCTCCGCAGCGTCGCGGCTGAGCCGCGCGGACTGTCCTATTTGCGGGCCAGCGCGTGGTAGAGGTGGGTGAAGGTGGCGGCGCCAAGGATCGGGACCACCAGGTTCAGCAGCGGCACCGACAGCGGCATCGCCATCAGCGTGCCGGCGGCCCAGATGGTGCCTGCGTGGCGGCGGCGCAGCTTCTTGGCCTCCGCCGTGCCGACACGGCGCGCCGCGGCAAGGGTGAAATATTCACGCCCCAGCAGGAAGCCGTTCAGCCCCCAGAAGATGAACAGCGCCGCAGGCGGAAACAGCACATAAAGGAACAGCGCCATGATATTGGCCGCGATCAGCAGGCCGAGGAAATTCACCGTGTCCCTGACCGCGTCCCAGAACGGCACCCTGGGGGCTGGCGGCAGGGCGGGGTAGTGCCTGTCCTCCACCGCCTGTGCCACCTCGTCCAGGAACATCGAGGTGATGGCCGAGGCCACCGGCACCATCAGGAAGACCGACAGCAGCAGCATGAGGAGCAGCGAGCCGATGGACAGAAGGTCGTCAAGCCAGGTGACCTCTCCCAGCAGCGGCACCGTCGCCTCGGGGCCGACCAGCCATTGGATCAGCACCAGAAAGCCCGCGTAGGCCGCGATCAGCAGGGCAACGGTCAGGCCCAGGCCCAGGAACAGCACCTTGCGGAAGCGCGGGTCGCCGGTCTGGCCGAGGGTTTTGAAAAAGGCGGTGAAGATCATGCGCTCATCCAGGTGGTGATTGCGTCAAGGTCCGGGCGCGGGCGCTCGGGCGGGGCGGTGCTTTCGGTGGCGATGTGGATGAGGCCTGCGATGCGCTCATTCTCCGCCAGGCCAAAGGCGGCCTCGCAAAAGCCGCGGTCATGGCTGGCCCAGCCGCTGAGCCAGTTGGCGCCCCAGCCGGCCGCCAGCGCGGCATTGAGCAGCGACAGGCATACCGCGCCGGCGGAGTAGCTCTGCTCGATGGCGGGCACCTTGGGGCTTGGGGTCTGCACCTCGACCACGGCCACGGCGAGCTGGCCCAGATCGAACTGGCTGCGGGCCTTGGCGATGTCCTCGGGGCTTTTGCCCAGGCGGGTGCCGGTTTCCTCGCACAGGGCGGCCAGCCGGGCCATGGCGGGCTGTTCCACCACGATGAAGCGCCAGGGTTCCAGCTTGCCATGATCCGGCGTGCGGGCGGCTGCGGTCAGGATCTCCCGCAGCTCCTCGCGCGCGGGGGCCGGGGCCACCAGCGTCTTGGCAGGGCGCGAGCGGCGCGACAGCAGGAATTCAAGAGCAGCGTCATTGCGTGCAGGCATATGTGAAACCTTTTTACATCTGGTGCTGCCTATCTCGGCAGGCAGGGAAGTTTTTTCAAGGGCCAACGGGCCTTGCGCGCGGGATCTGTGGTGCGCGGGCAGCAGGGCCGGGTTCCGCTGCCGGGGTGATAGCCGCGCTGGGCCGGCAAAGTCTATGGCCTTTGGCGCCGCGGCAGGGCAACAGTGGCGGCATGGGAAAGCCGAAGAAGAAAGACCTGCCGGATCTGAGCCATCTGTGCGTGCCGGGCACGGAAATTGCCGTGCGGGCCACGCCGAAGGCGGCGCGCAATGCGATTGTGGCGGCGGAGGGCGTCCTGAAAATCTCTGTCACCGCGGCGCCTGAGAACGGCAAAGCCAATGACGCCATCCGCCGGCTGCTGGCCGCGGCCATGGGAACGGCGGCCTCCCGCCTGGAGCTGCGCCGCGGCGCAGCCGCGCGCGACAAGCTGTTTGTCTATCAGGGGGCGGACTGACGCCTAGTCGTCGCCGGGCACCAGCCGGTAAACCCCTTCGGGCAGGTCCAGCGCCGCGGCCAGGTCGCGCACCTGAAGATGCGACAGGGTGATTTTCTGCACGCTGTCGGTGCGCGGATCGTATTGCTCGACCGTGACGCATTCTTCAAAGGAATTGATGGTCACATCCTCGGTGAGGGGGGCGCCGCCCTCATCCACCAGGGTGATGACCGTCGAGTCGAATTCATGTTCGATTGTAAACATGCCACCAGCCTGCACCGCGGCCCGGCTGCTGGCAAGACCTTGCAAACACGAGGTATCATACAGATCTAACGGCAATCTTCCGCCGCTGCCGCAATTGCTATCCCCCGGGCTTGCGCGGTATGTTGGCGCCAAATTGCAAAAGGATCTGCCATGCGCCGTTTTCTGTGTCTGTTTGCCCTTGCTGTCAGCGCCTGTAATGTGGCGATTGAGCCCGCCTCGCAGTCCGCGCCGGTTGTCCAGGCGCCGCGGGTGCAGGGGATGGCCCCCGGCGAGGCGCGCAGCGCCTTTGCCACCGTGTCCCGCCGGGTCGAGCCGGTGGCCGAGCGCGAGTGCCGCAGCCGCACCCAGGGGCTGAACTGCGATTTCCTGATCCGCATTGACCCCAACCCGAACGCAGCACCCAACGCCTACCAGAGCCTCGACCGCTCGGGGCGCCCGGTGATCACCTTCACCCAGCGGATGCTGGGGCAGATCGCCAACCATGACGAGCTGGCGTTTGTCATGTCGCATGAGGCCGCCCACCACATCCGCGGCCACCTGGCGCGGCAGGCGCAGAACTCCGCGCTGGTCAGCGCCGGTGCCGGGCTGATCACCGCGCTGGCAGGGGGCGGATCGTCCAGCGTGTCGACGGCGCAGGATATCGGCGGCTTCGTCGGGGCGCGCACCTATTCCAAGGATTTTGAGCTGGAGGCGGATGAGCTGGGCACCATCATCACCCATAAAGCCGGCTACCGGCCCAGCATCGGCGTGCGCTTCTTCAACCGCCTGCCGGATCCGGGCGACCGTTTCCTGGGCTCCCACCCGGCCAACCCCGACCGGGTGCGGGTGGTGCAGGCGACCATCGACCGCTACGGGCTGAACTGAGCATGGCGGACGGCAGGGACCAGGCCGCGCCTGCGCTGACGCGGCTTGGCGTGGTCCTGACCGACCGCGGCTCGCGCTATGCGGTGACCGGCGCGCCGGCCGCCTCGCGCCAGGACATCGACGCGGTGCTGGCGGAGCTGAAAACAGACCGCGCCTATGCCAAGGCGACCCACAACACCTGGGCAGCGGTGCTGCCCACGGGCGGGCTTAAGGCCGATGACGGCGAATCCGGCGCGGGCATGGTGATCCTGCGGATGATGGAGCGCGAGGGCCTCAGGGACCATGTGATCATCGTCACCCGCTGGTACGGCGGCAAGAAGCTGGGCGGCGACCGTTTCCGCCGGGTGCAGGATGCGGTGCGTGCGTATTTCGACCACCTTGGCGCGAAATCCTTGTAAATTCTATCCCGTTTGACCTGAGTCAAATTCGCCCCGTCCGCACGCCGCTAAGCTGCACCCGGAATAAATGATTCCGGGAGAGCGCGATGACCACCCAAGCCGACCTGAAAAAGCACGCCGAGCTGTTTGACCGGATGGCCGCCACCGTCGGCCTGGATCTGGAAGAAGAGGCCGTGGCCGGCACCCTGCGGTTTGACGAGATTGCCGAGGCGGTGCTGCGCTGCACCCGCTGCGGCGGTGTCGGCGCCTGCCGCAAGTGGCTGGCCGACGGCCTGCGCCCCGGGGCAGAAGCCCCGGATTTCTGCCGCAACCGCGATCTGCTCGGGTATTTGAACGAGCAGCAGGCCTGACGCGTCCGCCCGGAACCCAATAGGAGTTCAAGATATGCAGCCATTGGGGGATCCCCTTTACCACCTGCGGCTGATGGCCCGGATGGGCCAGGCCACGGGCGCCGATCTGAGCGGCGCCTTTGCCGCCGGCAAGCTGAGCCACGAAGACTGGGCCGCCATGATCACCCGCTGCCGCGGCTGCGCGGTGCCGGATCAGTGCGAGGCCTTCCTGACCGCCCATGAGCGCGCGGATGCGCCGATGCCCGGCTGCCGCAACGCGGATGCGCTGGTTCAGCTGAAGGGCCGCGCCTGATGAAGGACATGGCAGCGGAGGCCGAGGGCCTTGGCAATATCTTCCGCCACCTGTGGCTGCTGCGCGCGGTGGCAGAGGCGGCGGGCATCGACCTGGACCGGGAAATGAAGGCCGGGCGTCTGAACGGGCTGGACTACGCGCGGATGGTGACCTCCTGCCGCGGCGCGGGCTGCAGCAAGTCCTGCGCCCTGTGGATCTCGTCGCGCCGCGATGACACGCCCGCGGTGCCGGACTTCTGCCCCAGTGCAGACCTGTTCAAGCGGCTGATGCCCTGACCCCGTAACAGACCCGCCCCGCAAGCCCGGCTTGCGGGGCTTTCTGCTCCAGTTCAGCCCGGTGCAGCTTGGCTGGCTAGAGCTTTGAATGCGTGCCGTCGCACAGCGGCTTCTTCCCCGAATGCTTGCAGCCGCAGAAGAACACCTTGCCGTCCTTTTCCGCCTTGTATTTCACCGGCTCGAACGCCGTATCCTTGTGCGAGCCATCGCAGAACGGCTGCCGCGAGGACTTGCCGCAGGCGCACCAGAAATAGGTCTTTCCCTCGGTCACCTCGACGGGGAAGGGGGCTTTCTGGGCGATGTCCGGAGTGTCTGTCATGGCTGGGCGCTCTCCCTGGCTGGTTGTAAGCATGTCACGTCAGCTTGGCACAGTGGCATCATTGGACAAAGTCTTCCATTGAACTAAACGCCCGTTGTCGCAAGACTTTAGTGATCACGTTTTTCCGAAGCGGTTCGTGTCATAGTTCATCTGGAGTGGAGGCCGCTGCAGAGAAGCTTGGATGACTGAGCATTCATTTGGCAGCTTGCGTGCCGCGGAACGTGGATTACCTGTTTTAAACGGTGCCAAGACCTCGTCCGCTCCACCATGAAAACAGGCTGATCCGGTGTGGTCTTGGCCTTGGCTGTGAAGCTGGAAGGATTGCACTAGGCAGGCGATGGATTTGGCTTGCGTTCAATGAAAATCATCATATGGTCGTCAATTAGGCAATCTTTGAAACTTGCAGGATAGTTTTGGCTACTAAGGACGACCTCATTAAAGCCGAGTATGACCGAAAGCTTTCTGCGGTGTCGAGGGGAAAAACTATTGATGCGATTAGAGATTGGGCGACTGTCGGTGGTGGAATTTTGATGATTCCTATCGGGGCAATGGAATGGGTCGCTCCTGAGGTTTTGCCTTTGACGCTTCCAAGCGAACTTTCCCCAATATTTTTGCTTATTACTGGTATTGGAATGCTGTACGGTCCCAAAGCCTATAAGAAGGCAATTGAAGTTGCGAAGAAAATGGATGACGACTCGTGAGTGCGAAAACATCAATTGACCAACTTGGCAAGATTTCGTTGACTTCCAATGATGTAACCCTCGCTCATATTGAGGAGATAGGGAAGGAGTTGATCGAAAAGTTGGAAGCTGATGTCTTCTTAAGTTCTGAAAACTTGCAGAGAAAACGAAATAGAAAAGCTTCGCTCGACGTGAACGCTATTTTGATGTTTGTTTCTGCGTGTGCGTTTTCAGTTACGAGTGCTCTAGCATCAGTGGACGATGTTGCTTTTGGAGTTAGTCAAACTCTTCAGGTCGTTCTTTGGATTTCAACCCCCATGGCAATCCTGGCGGGGCTATTATTCTTTTTTGCTTCTCGCGCGGTGCGCATTGAAAGAGCTTCTATGGATCTATTCCTTGCGGAACAGAAGCTTAAAACTGCCGAGCAAAAATATGCTGAAACTCTGGCGAAACTAATTGAGGATAGCGAATCTGTTGAAGCGGGAGAGCAAACCAAAGCCACGCTGACGACAGTATTGGGTTTATTTAGAAGCTTGGCGGCAATCTAAGTACCTAATTCGCCCCAGAGATCATATTCCCCGGCCTCGTCCACCTCGACCGTAACCAGATCACCGGCCTGCAATCCGTCCGTTCCCTCGTCAATGAACAGGTTGCCGTCGATCTCCGGCGCGTCGGCCTTGGTGCGGCAGGTGGCGATGCCGTCCTCGTCGATGTCGTCCACGATAACTTGCAGGGTCTGGCCGACCTTGGCCGCCAGCTTGGCCTCAGAGATCGCCTGCGCCTTCTCCATGAACCGCTCCCAACGCTCCTGCTTGACCTCTTCCGGCACGTGGTCCGGCAGATCGTTCGACCGCGCGCCGTCGACGTTTTCGTATTTAAAACAACCCACTCTATCCAGCTGCGCCTCGTCCATCCAGTCGAGCAGGTGCTGGAACTCGGCCTCCGTCTCGCCGGGGAAGCCGACGATGAAGGTGGAGCGCAGGGTGATGTCCGGGCAGGTCGCGCGCCAGGCGCGGATCTCGTCCAGCGTCTTGGCCGCCGCCGCGGGCCGGGCCATGCGGCGCAGCACGTCCGGGTGGGCGTGCTGGAAGGGGATGTCCAGATAGGGCAGCAGCGCATTGTCCGGATCCGCCATCAGCGGGATCAGCTCGCGCACATGCGGGTAGGGGTAGACATAGTGCAGCCGCACCCACAGGTCCTCCGCCGGGGCCAGCTTGCCCAGCTCGCGGGAGAGGTCCTGGATATGGCTGCGCACTTCCCCGCCTTTCCACGGATGGCTTGAGTACTTGCGGTCGAGGCCATAGGCGGAGGTGTCCTGGCTGATCACCAGGAGCTCGCGCACCCCGGCCTCCACCAGCTTCTCCGCCTCGCGCAGCACTGCGTGGACGGGGCGTGAGGCCAGTTTGCCGCGCATGTCCGGGATGATGCAGAACTTGCACTTGTGGTTGCAGCCCTCGGAAATCTTCAGATAGCTGAAGTGCCGCGGGGTCAGTTTCACGCCCGCCGCAGGCAGCAGGTCCACGTAAGGGTTCGGGGAGGGCGGCACCGCGGAATGCACCGCGTCCAGCACCTGCTCATACTGGTGCGGGCCGGTCACCGCGTGGATCCGCGGGTGATGCTCGCGGATGTAGTCCGGCTCGGCGCCCAGGCAGCCGGTCACGATCACCTTGCCGTTTTCCTTCAGCGCTTCGCCAATCGCCTCCAGGCTTTCGGCCTTGGCGCTGTCGAGGAAGCCGCAGGTGTTGACGATCACCGCGTCCGCGCCCGCGTAGTCGGGCGAGATGCCATACCCTTCGGCGCGCAGCCGGGTCAGGATGCGCTCGCTGTCGACCAGCGCCTTGGGGCAGCCGAGCGAGACCATGCCGAGGGTCGGCTGGCCGTCACGGGGCGCCTCGCGGAACTGCGGTTCCGGGGCAAGGTCGGGGCGGAGGCTGGGCGGGTTGCTGGACGGGGTACTGGTCATCCGCGCGCATATATCAGGAATGCGGCAGGAGGCAAGGAAAACGGAGGGTGCCAGGCGTGCACCCCCTGTACACCCCCTGTGCACCCCCTGTGCACCAGGGGCTGCATTTTCCCCTTGCCCGGACGATAGGCCGGGCAGCCCCCGACCTCCCTGTCAAACGGGAGGTTTGCCTCCAGCAAAACGGGAGGGGGCTTCACCCCCACCCGAGGCCGGGGGCTGCCCTCCGTTAGGTGTTGAAGCCAGAGCGCCAAAGCCCGTAGCCTGCGGCAAAGGTGATTTGCATGACGAGAGCGATTGATGCGTGACGAGATTGAAGCACCGGAGGCCCCAGCCGCCCCGCAGCCCAAGTTGAAGCCCGCCAATGAGAACCCCTGGTATGTGCTGATGACGCTATATGGGGATGATCATGAGCGTAATCGTCTAGTGTGGAACGCTTGGGCCGGTCAAGCTTTAACCGTCGGCGAGCGGAATGCACTTGTAGAAAAAGGGATGGCCAGTGCCTTAGATGTGGAAAATTTGCACGCATTGCAACAAAAAATCACTGCAACGTTTAAGAGTGAATTTGCGAGAAGAAATGTTGCAAAGAGCGATATTCCGGAGTTACCCAATCCAAATCATCCAGTTCGTTTGGCAAAGATATACGTAGAAGAAGAGGTGAACCTTAGTGGTCGAATATTTCCAAGAGGATTACATCTCTCTAACGTGCGGTTCGGGAAGAATTTTTTTGCTGAGTTCTCAAGTTTTGAAGAGGTTTGCTCTGCGAGTAAGGTGGAGTTTGAAGGGAAGGTATCCTTTTTTGGGGCTGAATTCGGATCAGATTCAAATTTTTCATGCTTTTTCAAAAGGGAGGTGACTTTTGAATATTCACGTTTTAAAGGCCAAGTGACTTTTAAATCTACATTCGGTGGCGATGCAGACTTCCGCAAGGGAAAATTTGTAGATGAGGTGAATTTCCTTGATGCAGTCTTTGAAGGGAGCTCCAACTTCAATGCTGCAAACTTCAGCGGGCGCGTTAAGTTTTCGGGGGTCAGTTTTGGAAGGCCTTCAAGTAGTCAGCCGAATTCGCCAAGCTTCAGGGATTGCCAGTTCCAACATCCCACCTCGTTTCACCAAGCAGTATTCTGGAACGCTTATCCAGACTTTTCGGGGGCGATCCTTCACGACAAGACTACATTTACAGCCCGCCGAACGCCAACCGAATCCGAAGTGAAGTCAAGTAGCAGTCTGAAGGGAGCCTTATACTGGCCTGATCATACGCAACAAGACCCGGAAAGCGTTTGTGAAACTTGTTCAACCATCCGCCACATCCTCGCCAAGCAAGGCCTCCCCGAAGACGAACACTTCTTCTTCCGCCGGGAGATGCATTTTGCCGGGAAAATCGGCTCTCTCTGGCAGCGGCTGCCTTATCTGCTGTTCGGCCTGTTCTCTGAATACGGCTACTCCATCCTGCGGCCAACTCTGTGGCTCTTAGGCGTCTGGGCCTTGGGCTTTGCCGCCTTCTGGGGCTATCTTTCCGGCTGCTGCGTGCCAGCACCCGATACCGTGATCGAGCGCCCGATGGGATCGGCCATGGCGCTGAGCTTTTCCAACCTGTTTCCGCTGTTCGGGTTCGGACGGGTCTATTTCGGCGCAGAGTTCATGATGAGGCTGCCCGCGGTGCTGAAAACCCTCGCAGGCCTCCAGACCGTCGCCAGCCTGCCGCTGTTGTTCTTCCTCGGCCTTGGCCTGCGGCAGCGGTTCCGGTTGCGGTAATCCCTCGTCTTAAACGCGCGAAGCCGTGATGCGGGAAGCGGCTTCCTGCATTGCACCCCTCTCCCCACCGGGTAAGCTGGGGGAAAGACCCTCGGGGAACAGGGGGACAAGGCATGAGGAGTGGGCCGATGAAGCTGATAATCCGGGTTGTGATGGCGCTGGTGCTGACGGTTGCGGTGGTGGCGGGGCTGGTGCTGCTGCTGCCGGGCGAGAAGGTCGCGCGGCTGGCCGCCGATCAGCTGGAGGCGCAGACCGGGCGGCAGCTGGGGCTTGGCGGCAAGGTGAGCTTTACCTTCTGGCCGGTGCTGGGGGTCAAGGCGGATGCGGTGACGCTGTCCAATGCGGACTGGGCCGGGCCGGAGCCGATGCTGCGGGCGGAGCGGGTGACCATCGGCGTGGCGGCGGCGGATCTGCTGCAGGGCAACGTGCGGGTCACTGAGATCTCTGCCATCCTGCCGCATCTGAACCTGGCCACCAACGCGGACGGCATCGGCAACTGGGTCTTTGGCAGCGGCGCGGCGGCAGGCAGCACCGGGTCAGGCGAGGGTTCCGGGACGCCGCTGCGGATCGAGGCGGTGGAGCTGACGGGCGCCTCCCTGCGCTATACGGCGCATGGGGAAAGGCCGGTCGAGATGAGGAATGCCGATCTCAGCCTGCTGTGGCCGGAGCCTGACGGCACCGTCAATGCCAAGGCGACCCTGCGCCCGGCGGGCGAGCCGGTGGAGATCGACGCGGAAATCGGCACCTTTGCGGCGTTTCTGGCCGGCGAGGTCTCCTCTGTCGGCGCCACGGTGACGGCGCCCGGCGGCAAGGGGCGGTTTGACGGCCATGCCGATATCAATGGCGAGGCCAGCGGGCGGCTGACCTTCGGCGCCGAGAATGCCGTGCAGACCGGGGGGGCGCTGGGGGTATTCCTGCCGGACGCGCTGGCGCAGAAGGTAGTGTTCGGCGCCGATGTGACCTATACCGCCGACGGGCGTCTGTCGATGCGCGACCTGGCGGTTGAGCTGGGCCGGAACAAGCTGAGCGGGGCGGCGGATGTGGAATTTGCCAAGCGCCCGCAGATTACTGCCCGGCTGCAGGGCGGGGCGCTGGATTTCGCGGCCGTCACGGGCGCGGAGAAGCCGGACAGCCGCAGTGTTGCGACAGAGGGCTGGTCCCGGCAGGAGATCGACGCCTCGGCGCTGGGGCTGGCCGATGCCACGGTGGATCTGTCGTTTGACAGCCTGGACACAGGCAGCGTCAAGCTGGGGCCAAGTCAGGTGAACGTGACGGTCAAGCGCAAGCGGGCGGTGGTGAAGCTCCTGCCGGCCTCGATGTTCGGCGGCCAGGTGAAGGGGCGGCTGGTGGCCAACAACCGCGACGGGTTTTCGGTGGACGGCAAGCTGTCCTTCAGCGGCGTCCGGCTGGAGCGCGCCCTGGGCGAGACCGCAGGCTACCGCCGTCTTAACGGGACGGCGCTGGGCGAGCTGGAGTTCCTCGGCTCCGGCAGTTCGGTGGACGCGATCATGCGGTCGCTCAGCGGCGAGGGCCGGCTGGAAGCGGGCAAGGGGTTCTTCACCGGGTTCGATCTGGAGCAGCTGATGCGGTCCGGCGGCAATGGCGGCAGCACCGTGTTCGACCAGCTGACGGCGAGCTATACGATCGAGGGCGGCAACCTCAGAAACCAGGACCTCCTGGTGCTGCTCAAGGGGTTCCGCGCCGGTGGCAAGGGCCGGATCGGGCTGGGCGCGCGGGATCTGGACTATCTGTTCACGCCGCAGCTGGTGCGGGCGGGCGGCGATCAGGTTCTGACCATCCCGGTGCGCATCCGCGGCAGCTGGGAGGATCCGGACATCCGCCCGGATTTCAGCCAGGCACTGCAGCCGAAGCTGGACGGCATCGAGCAGGAGGCCAAGGACCGGGTGCGCCAGAAGCTGAGCGAGGAGCTGGATACAGAGATCGCGCCGGAACAGGACCTGAACGACCTGCTGAAGCAACGGATCGAGCAGGAAGCCCGCGACCAGCTGCTGAAGCTGTTGGGCGGCGACTAAGCCCCCCAGCCGGAAGCCGGGTCAAGGAGGGGCGAAGGCCCCCGGGCAACGTCCGGCCTGTCCTGGACGCGGCTGCAGGCGCCTTACGCTTGATTTGGCGCATCAAAGGACAAAACTGCCCTTGGATCGCGTCTCCGCAAAAGAAAAAGCGCCCGCCGAAGGCGGGCGCGGATCGCCTGCGTCAGCAGGCGAAATAACTCTTGATCAGGGCATCAGATGGTCTGGTCGTAGTCACCCACCAGCGGCTCGGTGCGGATCACCGCGTCGATATCGGCAAAGATCGCCCGCATCTCCGCCTCGCTTTCAGAGCTTTCGCAGACCACCACCAGGTTCGGTGTGTTGGACGACGCCCGCACCAGCCCCCAGGAGCCGTTGTCGAGGATAACCCGGGCGCCGTTCACGGTGACGACTTCCTTGATCGCGCGGCCGGCCAGCTGTTCGCCCGCCTCATGCTTGGCCACCAGCTTCTGCACCAGCCGCTCCAGCACACTGTATTTCTCGGTGTCGGCGCAATAGGGCGACATGGTCGGGGTGGACCAGGTCTTGGGCAGCGCCTTGCGCAGGTCGGACATCGACTGGTCCGGGTTGCGGTCCAGCATCTTGCAGACCTCTACCGCGACCCGCATGCCGCAGTCGTAGCCGCGGCCCACTGGTTCGGCCAGGAAGTAGTGGCCGGACTTCTCGAAACCCGCCAGCGCGCCGATCTCCTTGACCCGCCGCTTCATGTGGCTGTGGCCGGTCTTCCAGTAATCCGCGGTGACACCGTTCTTTTTCAGCTCAGGGTCAGAGGCAAACAGGCCGGTGGATTTCACATCCGCGACAAAGGTGGAGTTCGGATAGAGCTTGCTGAGGTCGCGGGCCATGATCACGCCCACCTTGTCGGCAAAGATCTCCTCGCCCTCGTCATCGACCACGCCGCAGCGGTCGCCGTCGCCGTCAAACCCCAGTGCCAGATCGGCGCCCGAGGCCTTCACCGATGCCGACATGTCGTGCAGCATCTCCATGGCTTCCGGGTTCGGGTTGTAATGCGGGAAGGTGTAGTCCAGCTCGTTGTGGCTCTCGACCACTTCCACACCCATGCGGGCGAACAGCTCCGGCGCAAAGGCCGAGGCTGTGCCGTTGCCTGTGGCGCAGACCACCTTGAGCGGGCGGGACATTTTGAAATCGCCCACCAGATCGTCGAGGTAGGCCTCTTTCACGCCATCCACGAACTCATAAGAGCCGCCGGGTGCGGGCTGGCCTTCGCCGTTCAGCACGATATCGCGCAGCTCGCCCATCTCGTCGGGGCCGTGGGTCAGCGGGCGGTCAAAGCCCATCTTGACACCGGTCCAGCCGTTGGGGTTGTGCGACGCGGTGACCATGGCGACCGCGGGCACATCCAGGTGGAACTGGGCGAAATAGGCCATCGGCGACAGGGCCGGGCCGATGTCCTTGACCTGAATGCCGGCCTGCATCAGGCCCAGGATCAGGGCGTTTTTGATGGCCAGCGAATAGTCGCGGTAGTCGTTGCCGACGGCGATCACCGGCGCGATGCCGCGCTTGCGCATCTGGGTGCCAAGGCCCAGGCCAAGCGCGGTCATGCCGGGGAGGTTGATCTCCTCCGGGTATTTCCAGCGGGCGTCATATTCGCGGAAACCCGTCGGCTTGATCATCGCGTCGCGCAGAAAGCTCCAGGTGTTCGGGGTCACCTCAGGCTGCGGTTTGGTCATGTCTGAAATACTCTTAATTGGGTCAAATACGGATGGGGTCAGCCTTGGCCAGCGCATCAAAGCGCATCAGGCTTTCAATCAGCTGCGGCATCTGGTCGAGGTAGATCATGTTCGGCCCGTCCGACGGCGCGCTGTCCGGGTCCTGATGGGTCTCGATGAAGACCGCAGCGATGCCCAGCGACACTGCCGCCCGCGCCATCAGCGGCGCGAATTCGCGCTGGCCGCCGGTGGAGCCGCCCTTGCCGCCGGGCTGCTGCACCGAATGGGTGGCGTCCATCACCACCGGGTAGCCGCCCTGCGCCATCTGCGGCAGCGAGCGCATGTCCGCGACCAGCGTGTTGTAGCCAAAGGAGGTTCCGCGCTCAGTCAGCAGGATGTTTTCGTTGCCGGTGCTTTCGACCTTGGCGACCACATTGGCCATGTCCCAGGGCGCCAGGAACTGGCCCTTCTTGATGTTCACCGCCTTGCCGGTGTTGCCTGCGGCCAGCAGCATGTCGGTCTGGCGGCACAGGAAGGCCGGGATCTGCAGGATGTCCACGGCCTCAGCCGCCACCGCGCATTGTTCCTCGGTGTGCACATCGGTCAGCACCGGCACGCCGAATTCGCTGCGGATGGTGTCCAGCACCTTCAGCCCCTCGTCGATGCCAAGACCGCGCTTGCCCGAGAGCGAGGTGCGGTTGGCCTTGTCATAGGACGCCTTGAACACGAACTGGGCGCCTGCCTTGTCGCAGGCTTCCTTGAGCCGCCCGGCGATCATCCTGGCGTGGTCTGCGGTTTCCAGCTGGCAGGGGCCGGCAATAAGTGTCAGCGGACAATCATTCCCGATGGTGAGGCCGGCGGTATCGATTTTTTTCATGAGCTTCCGATAGCTTTACGATGAGACCTGCTCCCGCAGGATAGACGCGGTAAGCGAACACATCAGGTAGATACCGGAAAAGATCAGGAAAGCCAAAACGGTATTCTCGAACTTGCGCGGATAGGAGGGCTCCTGGCTTGGCACCGGCTCCACCGCGGTGGTCAGGTAGCGGACCTGGCGGTTGGCCTCCAGCCGGGTGGTTTCCACTTGCTGCAAGGCCGATTGCAGCATCAGGTCGCGGGTGGCGAGGTCTGCCTGGGCCATCTGAATCTGGATGCGCAGGTTGGCAAGCGAATTTTCGCCGGCCGAGGCATCGACCATCCGGTTGTTGAGGCTGGCGATCACCGCCTCCAGCCGCCGGATGTCCGCCTCGGCACCGGACACCTTGGCCCGGTTGGGGCGGGCGTTATCCTGCAGGGCGGCCAGTTCCAGCCGTTTCTCCTCAAGCTGGATTTCAAAGGTGCCGATCTGCTGGCGCAGCGACGCCACCACACCCTCAGGGTCCAGCACGGAACCCTGCTGCTGCAGCACCACCAGCCGCTGCTGCGCAGCGCGGCGCTGGGCTTCGGCTTCGTCCAGGGCAGCCTCGGCCTCGGACATCTGATCCGCACGCTTCTGCTGCGACAGGCTGTTCACCTTCTCCTGGGCATAGGAAATCAGCTTGCGCGAAAACTCTGCCGCGGCCTCGGGGTCGGCGGCGGAGACTTCCATCCGCACCACGCCTTCAGTCGGGTCATAGCCGATCTTCACGTTGCGGCTGTAGGTGGCATAGGCCTCCTCGTTGGTGGGGGCGCTCTCCAGCCGCTGGATCGGGTCCAGCCAGTCCTGGGTGAAATGCGCCTTGAAGCCGGCCTCGCGGTCCAGCCGCAGCATGGCCTCCTTGGACATCAGGTAGCTTTGCACCGCGATCGAATCCTGGCTGGTGGCAAACTGGGTGCCCGACAGCAGCCCGCCGACGCCGCCGGCCGCGCTGTCGGCCTTGAGCACCAGAAACTCGGATTTCGACGAATACATCGGTGTCGCCACCGAATAGAAGTAAAAGCCTGCGGCCAGTGTCGGCAGGACCACAAAGAACGCGAGCCGGGCCGCCAGCAGCGACAGCTTGCGGCGGCGGCGGCGGGCGATGTCGCGCTGGATTTCCTGGATTTCGCGGTTGCGCCGTTCTGCCGGGCTCAGCTCGGCCGAGGGCAGGTTGGTCTTGGCGGCGGGCACTGTCTGCGGCAGCTGGACAGAGCCCGGCGCCTGCGGCGCGCCTGCGGGCTGCGCCTTGTTCTGGGGCACCACCAGCTCCAGCAGGTTGGCGCGGGCGAACGGGTCGATGCCGCGCTCGCGCAGCATCCGCACCGCCTCGAAATCGGAGGTGGCGTCCAGGTTGTGCTTTTGCGCCATGCGCCGGGCCAGGCGCAGCTGGCGGCCGGTCAGCCCTTCGCGGCGGATCGCCTCGATATCGGTTTCCATGCTGGCCTCGCGG
>NZ_JBQKUH010000073.1:0-17284 GCF_054968485.1 Leisingera sp. G5_S3_59_S7 | reverse complement strand
GGCAGACTTGTATATCTCCCTCATACGCTCAAACAGCAGTATTTCAGCTCCATATAATCCTCGATCCCATATTTTGATCCTTCACGGCCAAGACCTGACTGCTTGACCCCGCCAAAAGGTGCTACTTCGGTAGAGATCAAACCAGTGTTAACGCCTACCATTCCGTATTCAAGCTCCTCCATTACTCGATAGATCCGGGTCAAGTCGCGGCTGTAGAAATACGACGCCAGGCCAAACTCGGTGTCATTGGCTGCATTCAGTACTTCCTCCACTTCCGAAAACCGGAAAACAGGCGCCAACGGGCCAAAGGTCTCTTCTCGTGCCACCGCCATCTCTTGGGTTACCCCGGCAATCACCGTCGGCTGGAAAAAGGTGCCCCCAAGATCATGCCGCTTGCCGCCGACGGTCACCTGCCCACCCTTGGAAACGGCATCGCTGATGTGTTCACCCACTTTTTCCACCGCAGCCTCGCTGATCAGCGGCCCAATGGCAGTGCCTTCAGCAAAACCGTCGCCAACCGGAAGAGCCGCTACGGCCGCTGAGAGCTTCTCCACAAAGGCATCATGGACGGCATCCTGCACATATATCCGGTTGGTGCAGACACATGTCTGGCCGGCGTTGCGGAATTTCGAGATCAGCGCGCCTTCGACTGCAGCATCCAGATCGGCGTCATCGAACACGATGAAAGGCGCGTTTCCGCCCAGTTCCAGCGACAGCTTCTTGATCTGTCCCGCGCCCTGGCGCATCAGGATGCTGCCAACATTGGTGGATCCAGTAAAACTGATTTTCCGCATCGCCGGGTTTTCGCAGAATTCCAGCCCGATACCCTTACTGTCGGTCGATGGCAGCACCGAGAAAATACCCGCAGGAATGCCTGCTTCCTCAGCCAGCTTGGCGATTGCCAGAGCTGACAATGGGGTCTCGCTGGCAGGCCGGACAACCATGGCGCAACCCGCCGCCAGCGCCGGACCAGCCTTGCGGGTGATCATGGCGTTGGGAAAATTCCAGGGCGTTATCGCGCCGACCACGCCCACCGGCTGTTTTAACACCATAATACGCTTGTCGCGCTGATGGCCGGGGATAGTGTCGCCATAAACCCGCTTGGCCTCTTCCGCGAACCATTCGATGAAGCTGGCGCCATACATGATCTCGCCCTTTGCTTCGTTGAGCGGTTTGCCCATCTCGGCGGTCAGGATCGCGGCGAGGTCGTCAGCATGAGCAACCATCAAGTCGAACCACTTGCGCAGAACTGTTGCGCGTTCTTTGCCGGTATACTGCGCCCAGTTCTTTTGCGCGGCCTTTGCCGCGTCAATGGCCGCCCTGGCGTCTTCGACCGTGCAATCGGCCACCTCGGCCAGCACTTCGCCGGTGGACGGATTGTGCACCGGGAAACGGGTGCTGCGTCCCTGCCATTCGCCATTCAGATAGGCGTCCTGCAGCAACAGATCGGGACGGGAGAGTGAGAACATTTCTGAGTACTCCAGTTCAGTTGAGAAAGGTGCGGGATTCCCCCGGCCCGGTATCGTATTGGCCGTCAGCCGGATCAGGCGTGCAGGTCGCCATCCATGGCGGTGCCGTCCGGTGCGCTCTCGGCCGCACCAGAGACCGCAGCCGGATCTTCCAGGAGCGATTTGATCACCCCCCAGGCCATCATCACCACCAGGACCGAGATCGGCAGCGCAGCGGCAATTGCCGCGGTCTGCAGCGCCGACAGCCCACCTGCCATCAGCAGCACCGCCGCCACCAGCCCCTGTGCCGCGCCCCAGATGATCCGGTGGATCTTCGGCGGATGCGCGTTGCCCATCGACAGGATCGTCGTGACCACCAGCGTGCCGGAGTCCGAGCTGGTAATGAACCAGGTGGCCAGCAGAAAGGTGGTCAGCGCCGAGATCGCCCAGGCAAGCGTGCCGCCGTCTGCCAGCAGATCTATAGTGCCGAACAGGGTGCCTCCTAGATTCCAGCTGTTGACCATGGCGATCAGTCCCGCGGTGCCCGCGCCGCCCTCGGCGTTCAGCTCCAGGAACAATGCGTTGCCGCCGAACACCGAGATCCAGATGAATGCCATCGTGGTTGGCACCAGCATGGCACCGAACATGAACTCCCGGATGGTGCGACCCTTGGAAATGCGGGCAATGAACATGCCCACAAAGGGGGCCCAGCTCAGCCACCAGCCCCAGTAGAAAATGGTCCAGCCCCCCTGCCAGGCGACATCTCCCGGTGCCGACGCGGTCCAGAAGCCCATCGACAGGAACTGCGTCACGTAATCGCCTGTCGCGTTCAGAAAGAAGCCGGCCAGCCACTGGGTCGGCCCGGCGATCACAAAGAACAGGATCAGAGCGATGGTCAGCACGACGTTCCACTCCGACAAGATCTTGATGCCTCGGCCGATGCCGGAAACCGCCGACAAGGTCGCCACGACAGAAATGATAATGACCAACACGACCTGGGTGCCCACGCCCGGATCGACACCGAACAGAACGTTCAGGCCATGGGCCATCTGGTTCACCCCCAGCCCCATCGAGGTGGCGATGCCGAAGACGGTCCCGAACACGGCCAGCAGATCGGCCGCATGGCCCGCCGGGCCATAAATCCGCTCGCCCAGCACCGGGTACAGCGCCGACCGGAAGGTCAGCGGCAGCTTCTTGCGGAAGGCAAAATAGCCAAGCGCCAGACCGGTCAGCGTGTAGATCGCCCAACCGTGCAGCCCCCAGTGGAAGTTGGTCACGCGCACCGCATCCACGGCCCGCTCAAGGCTCATGCCGGTATGTCCCGAGGCATCGGCAAACGGGTTGTTGGGATAGCCCCAGCCCGCTGACGTGTCGAAATAGAACAGCGGCTCCGCGACGCCGAAGAACATAATGCCGATCGACACCGACGCCGAAAACAGCATGGCAAACCAGGAGAAGCGGCTAAATTCCGGCCTGGAATCATCATCCCCGAGGCGGATCGAGCCGAAGCGGCTGAACATCAGGAACAGGCAGGCAAACAGAATAATGATGACCGAGCTGATGTAGTACCAGCTGAGCGCGCCTTCGACCCAGGAGCGGATGCCGCCAAAGATCTTGCCCGCGTAGTCCACGTTCAGGATGGTGAACACCACAAAGGCAGCAATCATTGCCTTAGAGGCGATGCTCATGCCGTTGTGCAGTCCTTTGAATGGCCCTTGTCCGGCGACCAGCAGGCCCCCGGGACCGGGTTTGTCGTTTCTCGCCATGGTTTCCTCCCTTAGGCAACGACCGCGTGTGTCCGGCCGCGCGCAAGCGCAGCCGGTGGTGTAAATGTCCTCCGATGGGGTTAGTCCGGCCCTACCGCATGACGAAGGGATCCGGGATCGGATCGTCCGATGTGCGCAGCCAGACCGCCTTGACCTTGGTATAATCCAGAGCCGCCTGCAGGCCGCCCTCGCGGCCGTGGCCAGACAGGCCGTGGCCGCCAAAGGGCGCAATCGGGCTCACGGCGCGGTAGGTATTGACCCAAACGATGCCCGCGCGGATGCCGCGGATCATCCGGTGC
This sequence comes from Leisingera sp. G5_S3_59_S7, assembly GCF_054968485.1. Taxonomy (NCBI): domain Bacteria; kingdom Pseudomonadati; phylum Pseudomonadota; class Alphaproteobacteria; order Rhodobacterales; family Roseobacteraceae; genus Leisingera; species Leisingera sp. G5_S3_59_S7. Next base: position 13,771 of record NZ_JBQKUH010000073.1, on the reverse strand, counting down.
GCGCGGGTGAGATCGCGGGTGAAGACGCCGGAGGCCAAGCCAAAAGCGGTCGTGTTGGCAATCTCCAGGGCCTCGGCCTCGGTCTCAAACTCTACCACTGACAAAACAGGGCCGAAGAATTCGTTCGACAGGCAGGGGGCGTCCGGCGCGTCCGAGCAGTCCAGAACCGTCGGCGGGAAAAAGAAGCCCTCCCCTTCCGGCACGGTGCCGCCGGTGACCAGCTTGGCCCCCGCCTTCACCGACGCCTCGATCAGGTGCACCGCATGGTCGCGCTGTTTCAGAGTGCAGAGCGGCCCGACTTCGGTCGCCATGTCATCCGGCGCGCCAATGACCACCGCTTCGGCTTTCTCTTTCAGCCGCGCAAGGAAGGCGTCCTTGATGCCCTTCTGGATCACCAGCCGCGATCCTGCGACACAGCTTTGCCCGGTCGCAGCAAAAATGCCCGACACCTGCGCATTCACCGCGCTTTCCAGATCGGCGTCGTCAAACACAATGAAGGGCGACTTACCGCCCAGCTCCAGCGAGGTGGAGGCGAGGTTTTCCGCGGAATTGCGCACGATATGGCGGGCGGTCTCCGGCCCGCCGGTGAAGGCGACATGAGCGACCGAAGCGTGGCTGGTCAGCGCAGCACCCGCCTCCGGCCCGCCGGTGATCACGTTCAAAGCGCCGGGTGGAAAGCCGGCCTGGTCAAAGATCCGGGCGAATTCGAGCATAGGTGCCGGGCCTTCCTCCGAGGCTTTCAGCACCACCGTGCAGCCCGCCGCCAGCGCCGGGCCGATTTTCACCGCCGACAGGAACAGCTGCGAATTCCACGGCACGATGGCGGCCACCACCCCCACCGGTTCGCGCCGCAGCCAGACCTCCATGTCCGGCTTGTCGATCGGCAAATGCGCGCCTTCGATCTTGTCGGCAAGGCCGGCATAGTAGCGGTAGTATTCCGCCACATAGGCGATCTGGGCCGAGGTCTCGCGGATGATCTTGCCGGTGTCGCGGGTTTCCAGCTCCGCCAGCCGCGGGGCGTTTTCCGCCACCAGATCGGCTAGCCGCATCAGCAGCTTGCCGCGCTGAGTGGCGGTCATACCCGCCCATTCGCTAGAGAAAAACGCAGCTTCTGCTGCCCTTACCGCCCGGTCTACATCCGCCGCCGAAGCGGCAGGCATCTGCGCCCAGGGTTTGCCGGTGGCAGGGTCAAGGCTTGCGAAGGTGGCGCCCGCTTCCTCGAAGGCGCCCCCGATATAGTGCTGGAAAGTCTGCATTTTCGGTTTCCTCACTGAAACGCTGGCATGACGTCGGTGATGAACCGCTCAAGCGAGGCCTTCTTGCGCTCGAAGCTCATGCTGGAGTCGATCCAGAACGAGTATTCATCATAGCCCAGGGCCTCGTATTTCTTCAGCCGTTCAATCACCGCCGCCGGTTCCCCGATCACCAGGTCGCGCTCCATTGCCTCAGGCGAGTAGAACGGATGCGCTGCAATTTCCTCGTCACTCAGCGGGTCGATCAGGCCCTGGCGGATCTCGCGCTTGTTCATGAACCAGGCCCCGAAGTAGCAGAAGAAGCGGTTGAGCTCCTCCGCCCCGCGTTTCACATCCTCGGCGCTGTCCGCGACATAGGTGTGCTGCAGCAGCATGATCTTGGGCCGCGGCACATCGGCGTGCTTGGCACAGGCATCGTTGAACTTGCCCATCAGGTCAGTGATTTCCTCATCACCCTTCCACAGCGGCGTCACCTGCACGTTGCAGCCATTGGCCACGGCGAACTCGTGGCTGTTGGGATCGCGCGCCGCGATCCAGATCGGCGGACCGTTCTCTTGCACCGGTTTCGGGGAAGACGTGGTTTTCGGGAAGGAATGAAACTCCCCCTCCTGCGCATAGTCGCCCTGCCACAGGCCCTGCACCGCCGGGATCAGCTCCCGCATCCGCTGGCCCGCCTCCCAGGCGTCCATGCCGGGCATCATGCGCTCGTATTCAAACGAATAGGCGCCCCGGGCGATGCCCAGGTCCAGGCGGCCTTCGGTGATAATATCGGTCATCGCCGCCTCGCCCGCCAGCCGGATCGGATGCCAGAACGGCGCAATTACCGTGCCAGTGCCCAGCCGCACGTGCTTGGTGTGCCGCGCCACATCAATCAGGTTCAGAAACGGGTTCGGCGAGATGGTGAAGTTCATCCCGTGGTGTTCGCCGGTCCAAACCGCATGCATGCCGCCGTCGTCGGCAATTTTGCACAGCTGGATGAACTCGTCATACAGCCGCTTCTGATCGTCTGCCGCGGAAATCCGCTCCATATGCGCAAAGAGGGAAAATTTCATGCGCCCTTGCTCCCTGTCGCCACGGGGCGGACCTGCCCGGTGGTCTGATTGCCATAATACACCCCGAAATTGCCCATCCGGGCCTCACTGGCGAACCGCTCCAGCATGGTGCACATCGCCGCATCGGCAATGTCCATCAGCGTGGATTGGGTCAGTGCCGTGAAAACACCCTTGGCCGGTGTGCCGCCGGCCGATTGGCACAGAAACGAGATGTGCTGATGTTCGCGCGCTTTGTCTTCGTAGACGGAATAAATGAACCCCGGCTCCGCCTCGACGCCGGTGTCCGCAATCAGCTTGGCCAGGGCGGCAGAGGCGCCCTCCTTGCCGACACGGATTTCAGGCAGCGTCAGCTTGCCCTGGTCGTTGCCCAGGAGCAGCACCTTGCCCTCATGCTCGATCAATGCCGAGACGATCAGCTTGGCGCCCTGGGTCAGGGCCTCGGCCTCCGCCGCTGCTGTCACATAGGCGCCGCGGGCATAGCCGAGACCCGGCGCAGGCGAGGTTTCAAACGCCTCCACCCGGCCGATCAGGATCAGGTGGTCGCCCGCCTCCACCCGGTTGTGCATGGAACAGTCGAACCAGGCGGAGACACCCTCGAACACCGGGCTGCCCTGCGGCCCCTGCTGCCAGCTGACGGCGGCAAAACGGTCCTCGACCGGGCGGGCGAAAGTGTTGGAGACGCCCTTCTGGTCCTCCGCCAGCACATTGACGGCAAAGCCCTCGGCCTGCTCGAACGCGGCGTAGTTGCTGGAGGAGTTGGCGATGCACACCAGTACCAGAGGCGGGTCCAGCGACACTGAGGTGAAGGAGTTGGCAGTAAAGCCGATCGGGTTTCCGTCCGGATCGTGCGTTGTCACCACGGTGACGCCGGTCATGAAGGTGCCGAAGGCGTTTCGCAGGGCGCGCGGGTCGATCTCGCTCATGTCGTTGCTCCTTCGGTGTTCAGCCAGTCGTGCAGGGCCGCGTTGACCTCTGCGGGGGCAGTCAGGTTGACCATATGCCGGTGGCCTTCGATGACAACCGCCCTGCCCTGCGGCGCGGCATCCGCCATGGCTTGCGCCATCGCGGGTGTCGAGTTCGGATCGCCATCGCCGGTCAGCGCCAGCAGCGGGCAACGGATACCGCCGAACCCATCGGCATAGGTGCTGTCGCCGCGGGCAAAGGCGGTATAGGCGGCGGCGTAACCCGCCAGGTCCACGCCCGACAGCCATTCGGCCACCTGCGCCCGTGCCGCCTGGTCAGCCTCACTCTCCCCGAACCATCGCGCCAGCGGTGTTTCCAGATCAAAGCTGCCAGCGCGGATTTCGGCAGCGCGCGCTTCAACCGCGGCCCTGGCCTCCGCCGATCGCCGGAACACCCCATTCAACAACGCCACCCGGGCCACGTTCTCAGGATGGCTGGCGGCATAACCACCGGCAATCAGCGCCCCCATGGAGTGACCCGCGAGATACACTGGGCCAAGGTCCAGCGCTTGGATCACCGCGTGCAACCAGGCCACGTAATCCGGCAGTTCTGCCGCTTCGGGCAACAGGTCACTGCCACCATGACCGGGCAAATCCAGTGCGATCACCTCATGGGTTCCAGAAAGCGCAGTGATCTGCGGCGCCCAGGCCGCCGATTGCATCCCCACTCCATGGAGCAGCACAACAGGCGCACCCTGCCCTGACCGCTGGCAGGTGACAGCCCCGAAAGGCTTAGACAGCTGCAGGGTTGTCAGCGTCATGGCCCAGCTCCTTCAAATCCTGGTAGCGGTCCCCGATGCGGTGATGCGGCCGACCGCCGATGGAGGCTCCCAACGCGATCACAATCTCGTCCGGCGCCGGCGCGTCCGCGACGGACAACTGGATGGTCAGGTAATGGCTGCGCCGCCCGCCGTCGTTCTTGTCCATCAGCGGAATTTGCAGGGGCGCATTGGCCGGCCCGCGGGTGTTGGTGAATGCCAGATAAGACTTCGCCCCCACCGCCTCGCGGAAGTGGTTGCCAAACCGCAGGGTGTGGATGAGAGCAGAGGCATGCTCTACCTCGCCACTGACCCCGACGATGGCGGATTTCCCGTAGCCCTCGACCTTGTCGCCGCCGCCTGCAGCCTCCAGGATCATCGCGGTCAACTTCTCGCCCAGCCCCGGCGCGCAGTCATGGATTGCCGGACGCAGATCCTCGACAAAGCCCTGCCCTGCCCAGGGATTTTTGATCACCGCCACCGCAGCAATCATCTTGAACGGGGTTTCCGCTGCCTTGCCGCCCTCAATCAGGGTCTCTTCGACATGCAGTAGCGTCTTTCGGATTTCGGCGGGCATGGGCAGATCTTTCCTGTTTGATTCCATTCTGCGTAATATGGTATACCATCATACAGTATGTCAATGCACACTTGTTCCACCCTGTCCCTGTTGCTATTGGATGCAATATGACCAACCCCATCATGAGCAAAATAGACCACCACCCGCAGACCCTGCGCGATATCGTGCAGGAACGGATGCGCGAGGCTATTGTCTCCGGAAAGTTTGCCCCAGGTGAACGGCTGGTGGAGCGCCCTCTGTGCGAGCAGCTCGGCGTCAGCCGCACCGTCGTGCGCGAAACCATCCGCTACCTGGAGGCGGAGGGGTTGGTGGAAATCCTGCCCGGCAAAGGGCCGATCGTGGCGCAACTGGGGTGGGAAGACGCACGGCAGATCTACGACATCCGCCAGATGCTGGAGACCGCCGCCGCCACCGAATGCGCCCGCAACATCACGCCGCAGCTGGCGGAAATGCTGAACTCCGCGCTGCGCAGGCTGCAAGAGGCCGTTGCGGCAGGTGTTCCCGGTCCGATGCTGAACGCCACGACCGAGTTCTACCGGATCATCTTCGAAGGCGCCGGCCACAACGTAGCCTGGGAAATCGTCCAGCGTCTGAACGGCCGCATCAGCCGGCTGCGGGCGGTGACGCTCTCGACCGCAGAGCGGCGAAAACCCGGCCCCGCCCATATGCAGGATATCTGCAAGGCTATCACGTCAGGCAACGCCGAGGCCGCCAGAGCCGCAGTCCAGAGCCACCTGACGGAAGCGGCCGCTGTTGCCAAGCGGACGCTCAACCAGGAAGAGGCCAAAACTCGCAATGCCTAAAGCCTATTGGATCGCCAACGTAACAATCACGGACCCCGACCGTTACAGCGGATACCAAGCCGCTGCCCCGGCGGCATTCGCGGATTTTGGGGCACGATTTCTAGCAAGGGGTGAAGCGGAAACTCTTGAAGGCCGCGACTGGCAGCGAAGAGTGATCATCGAATTCGATAGTCTGGAGCAAGCCCGCGCCTGCTACAACTCCCCGGCTTACCGCACGGCAAGAGCCGAACGCGCAGGTGCTTGCGTTGCAGACATTGCTATCATCGAGGGCTTGATTTGAGTATACCTTCAATGAGAATACGGGCGTAAAGGTTCGGCAAACATTTGGAGCAGTACCGTTGAGGTCACTGGTCATTAGTTTGGCTGGTGCCAATGAGCTCAATACCTTGCCTTAACTCGAGGGTGATCGTGCAACGCATTCATACTGTTTGCAGGAGATGAGAAAGAAAAGCCGCGTGGCTGGAGTGTTTGCTCTAATCAGAGTCCCAGTGGGCGATTTCGATTTGAAGATGTTAGAAGCCTCTAGTTGCCGTCCGGACTATTCGCTCCACTGCCGCCGCAACACGGAAAGCGCGCTGATCATCATACGGCCGGGTGACAATCTGAATACCGACCGGAAGCCCGCCCCCATCGCAGCCGATTGGAACCGCCAGAGCAGGTAGTTGCCCTAACATATTGAAATGGGGTGTTGTCACCCAGTCATAGTCACTGTCAAGTTCGGCCCCGTTCACAATCATTCGTTCCCAAGGGCGCTGCTCAGCACCAACGCAGTTGGTCAGGACCACTGGGCAAATAAGCGCGTCAGCCGAGTGGAGAATAGCAGAAAGCTCGGCATAGAGTCGCTTCTTGGTCTCAAACGCACGAGGGATCGCTGTGCATGGGCAGTTGCGCGCGGCAGCTCCGACACTTGTGATATAGTCACATACATCTGCGCCATGTTGCTGAAGCATTCCGCTCAAGCTTTCTGCGATCAGACTAACAGCGTAGTCCTTTGCGTCATCAATCACGGTACCTGGCCAACTGATACTAGGTTCCTCAACGGAAATACCCGCCTGCTGCATTCGTGTGGCAAAGTCGCGGATGACACTTACGATGTTTCTGGCAGGAGATGACTTGCCAAGATCAAGCGAAAGCGCGACACGGAGTGGTTCTTCGCCCAAATTGGTGAGCGGCAGCTCTAAACGCTCACGCAGTGAGCCGATGTCGGAGGGATGTCCACCGCTGATCACGTTTAGCAGCAACGCGCAGTCTCCTACACTGCGCGCCAATGGTCCAATCGCATTGTAGGGGTCATGCCCCTCTGCCGGGTCGGGCACACGACCGGCAGGCGGTTTGTAGCCTACGACCCCGCAAAGCGAGGCTGGCACCCGGATTGACCCTGCGCTGTCCGAACCAATTGCCAGTGTACTAGTCCCTGCAGCAAGACTGGCAGCAGCGCCGCCAGAGGAGCCTCCTGGTGATAGCGCCGGGTTCCAGGGGTTTCGTGTCACACCCCAAAGCCGTGTTGCAGTAATCCAGCCGAACGCCAGTTCCGACGTTGTTGTGCGTGCATGGATTATACCTCCGGCTTGCCGGATCCTGGCAACAACGGGATGGTCGCGGTGTGCCAGATTGTCTCGGTAAACAAGACTCCCGTAGGTAGTCCGGGCACCTTTCTGATCAATAACGTCTTTGACAGTGACAGTTAGCCCTTCCAGCGGGCGCAAATCCCCTGTGCGATCAAGATAGCGCCGTTCGGCCTGCCGCGCCTGCTGCATCGCGGTGTCAAAGAAGGTTTCAGTGAAGGCGTTGATAACCGGCTCTACCTCTGCCGCTCGATTTATTTGTGCTTGCAGCAGTTCAACAGGTGACAGCTCCCCCGATCGGAACAATGCGAGTGCTTCTAGCGCGCTCAGCCTGCATAAGGCTGTATCCGGCGCTATCATCTGGTTAGCTAATTGCATCGTTTTTCTGCTTTGTGCGTTGTTGCAGCTTGCGGCTTGCCTGGCCGATCAGTCTGTCAGTGATTATTGATAGGAATGCGATGCCCAGCCCAGCGACGATGCCCTCTCCGGGTTGCACCTTGGCGATTGCCACCAGCGTGTCGTGTTCTAGTCCGCGTGTGCCTACCAGCGCAGTGATCACCAGCATCCCGAAGGCGAACATGACTGTCTGATTGATCCCCAGCATGATATCTGGCAGTGCAAGCGGGAGCTGCACATGCCACAGCTTCTGCTTGGCTGTGCATCCGGACATATCTGCCACTTCGATGTTAGAGCGGCTGATATTTCGGATGCCCTGTTTTGCATATCGCACTCCGGGGGGCAGGGAATAGGCTACTATGGCGATGAGGCCGGCGAATTCACCTACTCCGACCAGCATTACTACCGGTATGAGGTAAACAAAGCTCGGCAGTGTCTGAAGGGTGTCGATAATTGGCGTGACGATCCTGTCGGCGCTTTCGTTCAACCCAGCCCAGATGCCAATCGGCAATGCCAAAACCAGCGTGACGACCACCGAAAGCGCGACTAGGTAGAGCGATATCATTGCTGCGTCCCAGTAGCCTGTGATGGCAATGAAACCCAAAAGACCAAGGCTGACCAGTGCCAGTCGCCGTCCGCCAGCCCAATAAGCAAGCCCAGTGACAATTGCTATGAAACCACTCCAGGGAACATCAAGAAGGAAGTTTTTTATCGGGCGCATTGCATAGCCAATCACACCTTCCCGCACCGCCTTGATCTGAGTGTAAAAACTGTCGCTTACCCAGAGTATGGCATCGTTCCAGAAGCTACCTGTCGAAACGGTCAGTATCTCAGGGTAGGTTTGCAAAGCGGGAAAAAAATACCCTGAGAAGTATGCGGCTGGTGTGAACAGAACCATTATCGTGGTCAGTTTGTGTTGTTGCCAGAAAAAAGCCGGCGCTGGCTCGGTATGGTTCGGTCGCCGCAGAGCAATAGCTCTGGAAATCCGGTCCAATGCGATGGCCATAAGGGTTATGGCAATTCCGGCCTCGACCGCATTGCCAATCTTCAACGCTTTGAGCCCTTGATAGACCTTGCCGCCCAAGCCGCCCGCGCCGATGACAGAGGCGATGATCACCATTGCGAAAGTTAGCATGATGACTTGGTTGAGCCCGATCAGCAGATTCTGCCGAGCTGCTGGGACCATCACCAGCCACATCTTTTGACCCCGGGTGCAACCACTCATGGACCCAAAATCATTAATATTGGACGGAACCCTCTGAAGCGCCAGTGTAGTTACTCGTGCCATAGGTGGCATCGCGTAGATCACTGTTGCAATCATCGCCGCCACTGGGTTGAACCCAAAAAGCAATAGCACCGGCACCAAGTAGGAAAACGTAGGGATGGTTTGCATCACATCGTAGATCGGCATTAGCACAGCATTGGCACGAGGACTGCGATACCCCCAGACGCCCAGCATAAGACCTAGCGCGAAACTGACCAAGACTGCGACTAGTACTGAGGACAATGTCAACATTGCCGGCAGCCACAGCCCGAAGAGCAGAAAATACATCAGCGAAGAGAACGTAAGAAACGCCACGCCCGAACCGGCAGCCCACCAAGCGAAAAGTGTCATCGCCAGAACTACCGCCGGCCAGGGAAGCGAGGGGATGACGGTCATGCTGCCGTCATCGTGGTAGACAGTGAAGCCTTCCGCTAGCAAACCCTGTAGCCCCCGCATCGGGATAGCAATGACATCAGCGATGTCGCGCGTGACTTCAGCCAAGTTGACACCGCCAATAGAGAATTCGTTGACTAGGTATTTCACTGCCACGGTGACTGAGGTCGCAATTTCCCAGACCCGGCTCTCGGGATAATCGTGCAGCCAGCTTCCTTCTTCCACCGTCATCCAAACCAACAGGGTGAAGAGAAGTGTGCTTGGCAGAACCAATGCTTTCCAACCCGGGTAGGCAATCCTGCCGCTCGCTTTAGGAGAAATATCACTTATCCCACTCATGCCGCTATCCCCAGGTTCATCAGCACAGCCGCAACCTGCCGTGCTTCAATAGCACCGATGATCTGTCCAGTCTCATCGGCTACAGGCAGCGGGTCACCGCTATCCAGCACTTTGCCTGCGACATCGCCGACAAGAGCATCTGCGTTTACTGGGGCACCAGCCAGCCCTGCTTGGACCTTCCCCATAATGGTGCGCACCCGAACCACCTTGCTCCGCGGGATTTTTTCTGTGAATTCGGCGACGTATTCATTGGCGGGCTGCATGATCAGCTCCTCGGGAGTGCCTATCTGCACTACGCGGCCTCCCTCCATAATCGCGATCCGGTCAGCCAATCGAACCGCCTCGTCAAAATCATGCGTTACGAAGACGATGGACTTGTGCAGCAGGTTCTGCAGGCGCAGGAACTCGTTCTGCATTTCCATCCGGATCAGAGGGTCAAGCGCTGAAAACGGCTCATCCAGGAACCAGATATCAGGTTCTGTGGTAAGGCTTCTGGCAATGCCAACCCGCTGCTGCTGGCCACCGGACAATTCATGCGGCCAGTAGTTTTCGCGACCGGACAGCCCGACCAGTTCCATCATCTCGCGCGCCCTGGCGAGACGTTCGTTCTTGCGCGCGCCCTGTACCCGAAGCGGAAAGGCAATATTGTCCAGCACACTCAGATGCGGCAGCAAGGCAAAATCCTGGAATACCATGCCCATTGTGTGCCGGCGTATCGTAGTCAGTTCATCGCGCGAAGCGGTCGCAAGATCCGTTCCCTTGACCTTAAGGGAGCCTAGCGTTGGTTCGGCTAACCCGGTCATGCAGCGAAGCATCGTCGACTTTCCCGAACCTGAAAGGCCCATTATCACAAAGATTTCGCCCTTGTTCACATCGAAACTCACGTTTCGAGCAGCAGAAATAACCCCTTCTTCCTTTAGAATATCTGATGTTAAGTCCTGGCCATGCTTACCGGCGACCTTCTTCGCCTTTTCACCGTAGAGTTTCCAGACAGAACGGCATTCAATTAGTGTTTGCCGGGCTGCAGATATAGAATTCTGATTTTTTGGCATTTTCGCCTCGTTTCGGCAGGGAGCCCGTACAGGCAAGGATGGCCCGGCTTTCAGCGCGGCCGGGCCGGAGTTCTAGAATTGAGGCGCCTCTAATTAATCCACGCTTTCCAGATAGTTTCATTTTCAACCATCCAGCTGGCAACGGCTTCGTCCAATGAAATGCCGTCCACGTCGACTGCCTTCAGAATGGTTGCAACCTGGGCATCTGCAAGCTCAAACTTGTCGATGATTGTTTTGGCACCAGCATCACTGTCGAGAAACTCCGCGTTCGCGTAGATCCACAACGCCCCAACCTGCACATTGCAGTCATGTGTCGCTTCAGCGTTTAGTCCCCAAGCAGGGTCAAGGTAACAATCTTGGCTGTATTCAGGGAATTTCACAAATTCACCCTCACCACTCATAAAATACCAATGCGGCGTATATCCCCAGCCGATTACCGGTTCTCCGCGCCGGGCAGCCGTCGAGATCGTAGCCACGAGCGCTGCCGCGCTTCCGGAAGCAATAGGCTCAACATCTATTCCAAAGGCTGCTGCCATCTCTTGAACTGGCATGATCCAGTCAGCCGGGCCCTCAATAAAACGGGCCTTCGGAGCAGTTTCGGCTGTAGCCAGCGCCTCAATGCAAGCTGGCTGTTTCAGTGCCTCCCAGTCAGGCAAGCCGGGGCAGTGCGCCTTAAGCGAAACCGGGTACCACCAGCCTTCGGCGGAACTCACTCCAGTAACACCCGCATTGACGGCTTTGCCGCTTTCGGTTGCACCTTCGCAAAGCTCCCAGGTGGATTGCCAGCAAATGGCGAATTGGAGATCGCCTGTTTGAATACCCGAAAAACTGGCCGTGTAATCCGCCTCGACATACTCCACCCTATAACCCGCTTCAGTCAGCGTCCCGCCGAGGATTTTCGAAATTACGTCAGTGGAAGTGTCGCTGACAACCGGAACCACTATTGGTTCGGTACGGTTAGTGGCCAGCACTTCAGTGGCCGGTATTGCTGCGGTTGCAGCCATGACGGCTGCCCGGGCTAAAAATTTCGGTTTCATGTCAAGTTCTCCCTGTTGATATAGCCGTCACGCGGAGCCGCATACCACGGTCCTGCGGTCACAACGGGGCTCTCCTCCCATTCGGATGATCGCTACGCGTATTCAGCCCGACGAAAGTTGCAGATTGATCGCCAGAGCTGAAGTCGCGTACTGCATCTAAGATAGAGACAAGGTGCGACAGCTGTAGTCTCAGAAATGTGACCAAGGCCGACCGACAAATCCATGGTTGTCAGCTCTACTGACATTAAGCGTTGCTTCCCGGATTTCATCCGAAATGGCCGGATCATCTTCATTGAATAGACCTGATGCCTTCAGCGCCTGGCGGAGATCGATAGTTTGCCCTAGTGGTTCCCAAACGACGTGATAGCAGGCTATGTCCCGCGTTGCGGCGCTGCTGATTCCAAGGCTTAGGCCAGTGAGAACCGAAGTTTGATCGCGTTGGGCAGGGTAGAGAATAGTTGTCCAGATCATTTGGCCGGCGTTCATTTCACGCTCATGCACGAATATCCGTTCACCGGTGTGGAACGCGATTCCTGTGTATTTTAGCGTGCGCCGTGATCGGTGCTTGACGGAAGCATAGTTTTCCACATTTTTTATGTAAATATATCCGCGATCGCGATACACCTTCATAAGCGACCGCTGTATTTTCCCTGGAAACTCAATTGGACGGTAGTAACAATGATAATAGCCAATGAACGGCAACATCTCGGTTAAGCTGTTGGGATTGATCCGATACAGCTTTGCAATATATTCACCAAAAGGATCCGCCTCATGCTCCAAAGGACGCCGCACCGCAATGAGCTGACGGAAATCCCGGGTGTCCATTAGGATTTCGTGCTCTTCCACTCCAAAGTGGTCGCAAATCTTTAGCATATTTCTGTGCGATGGTCGGCTTTGGCCGTTTAGGTATCGATGAAACTGTTGGCGGTTAATCGAAAGACGTTCGCAAAGGTCAGAAATAGAACGCGAATAACTGCACAACAAACGCAGATTTTCCGAAAAATTGTTTACTGCCATATTCATGCTCTCCAAAACGGCATCCTGCACCAGTGTAAGCGAGACCTGAACCCCAACTCCTAGTGCTTCGAGTCTGACGCTTGCTACCTGTTGCCCCGGATTTCATCGAGGTCGTTCAGTGCGCGGCGATCTAGGGCGATGATGTCTTCAGCCGTTTTGGTCCAGATGAAGGGCTTCGGCTTGGCGTTGTGCAGCAGCAGGTGTTGTAGATTGCGGCTTCAAGGTCGTCGACGCTGGAATAGCTGCCGCGCCGGATGCGTTTGGACGTGATCTCGGCGACGAACCGTTCAACGAAGTTGAGCCAGGATGCGCTGGTGGGCGTGAAATGCAACTTGAACCGCGGGTGCTTTGCCAGCCAGGCCATCATCTCGGGCGTCTTGTGGGTGGCGTAGTTGTCGAGCACCAGATGCACCTCACGCGGCGCCGGGACGGCCCTGTCGATGCGGCGCAGGAACTTCAGGAATTCCTTGACCCGGTGGCGCGGCAAGCATTCGCCGATCACCATGCCCGACTTCACGTCGAGCGCCGCGAACAGGGTGGTTGTGCCGTGACGCTTGTAGTCGTGGGTCATGGTGGCGGCGCGGCCCTTCTTCAGCAGTAGCCCCGGCTGGGTCCGGTCAAGCGCTTGAATTTGGGATTTTTCGTCGACGCAGAGCACCACCGCCCGCTCTGGCGGATCGAGGTTAAGCCCGACGATATCGGTGTCCTTTTCTTCGAACATTGGAACGTTCGAGACCTTGAAGGACTTGGTCAGATGCGGTTTCAGACCCGTATCGGCCCATATGCGGCCGACGCTCGACGGCGAGATGCCAACCGCCTCGGCCATGGTCGAGCGGCTCCAATGCGTTGCGTTCGGAAGGGTCTCCTGCACCGTCTTGGCAATCACCTTCAGGCGCACCTCCCGAGGCAGCGGCGGCACCCGCGACGGCCGCGTCTTGTCGCGCTTGAGCCCGGCCAGGCCATCGTCGAGATACCGCGCCTGCCAGCGCCAAACGGTCGGCTTCGACGCCTTCGCGCGCCGCATGATTGCGAAAGTACCGTGGCCGTCCGCCGTCGCCAACACGATCTCGGCCCGCCAGACCAGCTTGCGGGGCGTGTTTCGGGCGGCAACAATGGCTTGAAACTCGGCTCGGCCATCAGGGCTCAGATACAGGTAAAGGTCACCACGTCTCATCCCTCGACACTGACACACATCATCACCGATGGGAATCCTATGTCAGGTGTGGAACACTAGCACTTTTGGTTTTAGGTGTTTAGTCCCGGGGTGTGGTGGCCTATCCTCAGGCCGCTTGCAGACCTTCAG
>NZ_JBQKUH010000072.1:0-17436 GCF_054968485.1 Leisingera sp. G5_S3_59_S7 | reverse complement strand
GCCGGAAGGGCGCCCGCCCGCCTGCTCAGCCGCCCTTGTTCAGCGAGTCGAAGGACTTGCCCTCTGCCACCAGCTGCTCCAGCAGCGGCGCGGGCTGCCAGAAGAAATCATCCTCTGCCGCATAAGACCGGATATCGGCCAGGATCCCGTCCAGCCCTTGCAAATCGGCCCACTTCAGCGGCCCGCCCCAGAACCGCGGGAAGCCATAGCCGAACAGCATCACCATATCCACGTCCAGCGGACGGCGGGCGATGCCCTCGCCCACGACCTTGGCCGCCTCGTTGACCATGGCGCACATGTAGCGGCGCAGCACTTCGGCGTCCGAGAACTCCCGCGGGGTGACGCCCTGCTGCTCCTGATCCTTGGCAATCAGCTCCGCCACGTGCGGGTTCGGCACGCCGCCGCGGCGGCCGTCTTCGTAGACATAGAACCCCTTGCCCGTCTTCTGGCCGAAATCACCACCCTCACAAAGCATCTCATAGAACCGCGGCACACGCTCGCGCGGGTCACGGGTGGGCGCGCGGCGCTTGCGGGCGGCCCAGTTGATGTCGAGCCCCGCCAGATCGCCCATGGCAAACGGCCCCATGGGGAAGCCGAAACCGGTCACAACCTTGTCCACTTGGTAGGGCGAGGCCCCGTCCAAAACCACATATTCCGCCGCCCTGCGGTAGGCGTTCATGATCCGGTTGCCGATGAACCCGTCACAGATGCCGGAGCGCACCGCGACCTTCTTCAGCCGCTTACCAAGCGCAAAGCCGGTGGCCAGCACTTCCGGTGCGGTTTTCTCAGCGACCACGACTTCCAAGAGCTTCATCACATGCGCGGGCGAGAAGAAATGCAGCCCGATCACGTCCTGCGGACGGGACGTCGCCGCGGCGATCTCATCCACGTCCAGGTAGGAGGTATTGGTCGCCAGCACAGCCCCCGGCTTGCAATGGGCGTCCAGCTTGCCGAAAACCTCGCGCTTGACGCCCATGTCCTCGAACACCGCCTCGACCACCAGGTCCACCTCGGACAGTGCGGCGTAATCCGTCGCCACTGTCAGCGCTTCGCCGGTCAGCTGATCATACTGCGCCTGGCTGATCTTGCCGCGTTTCAGGGCGCCTTTCAGGTTGCCCTCAATCCGGCCGCGCGCCGCTGCGACGGCCTCGTCCGTCATCTCGATCAGCACCACCGGCAGCCCTGCCAGCAGCGCCGCGGTGGCGATACCCGCCCCCATGGTGCCGCCGCCGATTACCCCCATCGAGGCAACGTCCCGCGGCGCGACACCGTCCAGTTCCGGCAGCTTGCTGACCGCGCGTTCGGAGAAAAAGGCGTGGATCAGCCCCTGCCGCTGATCGGAGTCCATCAGCTCCATGAACAGCTCACGCTCACGCTTCAGCCCGGCCTCAAAGCTCTCCGCCTCAGCCGCCGCCTGCACCGCGCGCACCGCCACAGCGGGCGACAACTGGCCGCGGCCTTTCTTCAGCGTGGCGTCATAGACAGCATCGAAGTCCACCGCCTCCGGCGCGGGCATTTCGCCCACGGCCCGGCGCGGCGCGCCCTGCTCCAGCAGCTCCTGCGCGTAGGCGAGGCCGATCTCGCGCGGCTCGCCCTCTTCGATCCGGTCGATGATGCCCTTCTCAAACGCCTCCGCCGCGCTGATGTGGCGGCCTGTGGTGATCATCTCCAGCGCCGCTTCAGTGCCGGCCACCCGCGGCAGCCGCTGGGTGCCGCCGGCACCGGGCAGAATGCCCAGGTTCACTTCCGGCAGCCCCATCTTGGCCGAGGGCACCGCGATCCGGTAGTGCGAGGCCAAGGCCACCTCCAGCCCGCCGCCCAGCGCGGTGCCGTGCATGGCAGAAACCACGATCAGCGGCGTGGCCTCAATCCGGCTGCACAGCCCGGGCAGCCAGGGCTCCTGCGGCGGCTTGCCGAATTCGCGGATGTCGGCACCGGCAAAATAGGTCTTCCCCTCGCCGTAGATCAGCACCGCCTTGGCGCCGTCCTGCTCGGCGCGTTCGATCCCGGCCAGCAGCCCCTTGCGCACATCCACACCCAACGCGTTCACCGGCGGGTTCTGCGCCTTCAGAACGGCAATATCGCCCACGCGCTCATATGCAATGGCTTCACTCATCCGGTTTTCCTCTCTCCTGCGGGGGCAGATGATGCAGGCCCGCGCCCCAACTGATTAGGCACGGCGCCCGTCTCCGCGCCAAGCCCCAAAATCCGCCGCACTCCGGCAGACCCCGCGTCACAACACACCGGCCCGCAGCGGCTGTGCTGCCGGGATTACGTAACAGAATGCACGGCAAAATCAAACTTCTTGAAACACCTTATCCGCCGCCTGCGCCGCCGGACAATGGAACAGGCGGTTCAGCCGCCGTTCACAACGCCACTGGCGATCCAGGAATCGAAGATCTCCAATGCCTTGGCTGCAAACTCTGCGTCGTTGATATGGCAGTCCAGCTCATGGAGACTGGCGTTGCCAGGACAGCGGCGGCGCATTTCATCGCAAAAGGCCGCCAGCCCCGCCGCGTCGTGCAAAGGCGCGCCGGGCCGGTCCCACTCGTTGCAGCCGCCTGCCGGCAGCAGCACGGCCACCGGCGCCCGGGCAGCGGCCAGCTTGCCGCAGACCGCCTGCGCCACCTGCCGCCGCTCGTCCGCCTCCAGCACGGCAGAGGTGAGCAGCCGGTTATGGGCATGGGTCTCCCGGCCTTCAAGCTGCGCAGGCGTCTCTTGCCAGCCGACGAAATCCACCAGGTCATAGCAGCCCGGCGCCACCAGCTGCGGTATGCCAGCACGGCCCGCATTGGTCATCCGGTCCGTCCCCGCGGACAACCCGCCGAACAGGTGGTTCGAGACCTCCTGCGGCGCGAAATCCATCACCGCGGCAAAGGCGCCCTCTGCCGCCAGGCTCTCAAACGCGCGGCCGCCCATGCCGGTGGCGTGAAACACGGCGACCTCAAAGCCGCGCGCCTCCAGCGCCGGCTTCAGCGTCACCATGTAGCGCAGCACGGTCTTTCCGAACGATGTCATGCCGATCAGGGGCCTCTCCCGCTTGGGCGGCTCCACCGCCCGCGCCGCGCCCAGCACTGCGCCCGCGGCCTGGCTGAGCGACGCCTTGCAGATCGAGTTCAGCCCGTACAGACCGCCAGCCCACAGGATCATCTGCACATCCGCCGGGATCCGCTCCGGCGGCATCAGCGGCGAGAAGGCAACGGTGGAGACGATGTACTTCGGCACGCCGACCGGAAGTGCGGCGCACATGTCCAGCGCCAGATCGGTGCCCATGGTGCCGCCCAGCACGATCACCCCGTCTAAGCGCCCCGTCCGGTACAGCTCATGCGCCTTGGCTGCTGCGCCCCTGCCCATGATCTGCATGGCAGTGTTTTCATCACCCGTGCCGATCGCCTCCTGGATCGAGCTGCCGCCGGCCTCAGCGACTTCATGCTTACTCACGTCCGCTGGCTGGCTGGGATCGCCCAGCACACTCACATCCATCGTCAGCACACTGCCGCCCTGCCCGCGGATCACCTGCGCCAGGTAGCCAAGCTCATCATCTTTGGTGTCATATGTTCCGGCAACCAGGATCGTTTTTCCCGTCATTTTCCGTCCTCCCCTCGGCCTGCGCTCTGCAGCGAAGCCGCCCCTTCATCTTTCCCCAATTACTCCCGCCGGAGGCTGCAGGTTTTGCCGCCGCAGAACCTGCATCACAGCTGGATCCACGCGGTTTTCAAGTCAGTGTATTTGTCCAGCGCATGCAGCGACTTGTCATGCCCGTTGCCGGACTGGCCGACACCGCCCAGCGGCACCGTATTGTCAGAGCCGCCATAGGTGTTCACATGCACCACCCCGGCGCGGATACCTGCGACCATCCGGTGCGCCCGGGACAGGTTCTCCGTCCAGACCCCGGCCGCCAGGCCATAGGATGTGGCATTGGCCAGGCTCAGCGCCTCCTCCTCGGTTTCGAATTTGGTGACCGCCAGCACGGGACCGAAGACCTCCCGCTGGAACAGCGCGTGATCCCGCGCCACGCGGGTCACAACAGCCGGCGCCATGTAGGTGCCGCCGGTCTCATCCAGTATACGCTGCCCGCCGGTCACCACCTGCCCGCCCTCAGCCCGCGCCATGTCCATGAAGGAGAGGTTGCGGCGCAACTGTTCTTCAGAGTTCACCGCGCCGATCCGGGTGCCCAGATCCAGCGGATCGCCCACCCGCAACGCCTCAGCCTCGGCCTTCAGCAATTCGACAAATTCATCGTGGATCGACGCCTCGACCAGCAGCCGGGACCCGGCAATGCAGACCTGCCCGGAGTTACGGAAAATACCGGCGGCGGAGACCTTGGCCGCCTTGGCCAGATCCGGCGCATCCGCAAAGACGATGTTGGGAGACTTGCCGCCCAGCTCCAGATAGCAGCGTTTGAGGTTCGAGCGCGCCGAAGCCTCCAGCAGCTTGCGGCCCGTTGCGCCGGAGCCGGTGAACGCCAGCACATCCACGCCGTTGGAGGCCGCCAGCGCCGCGCCGGTCACAGCGCCGGAGCCGGTCACCACATTCAGAACCCCGTCCGGCAGCCCGCACTCGGAGCAGATCTCCGCCAGCCGGAGCAAGGACAGCGAAGCGGTTTCCGCAGGCTTCAGTACCACCGAATTCCCCATCGCCAGCGCCGGCGCCAGCTTCCAGGCGCCGATCATCAGCGGGAAGTTCCAGGGCACGATAGCCCCGACGACACCCACCGGCATCCGGTGCACCAGCCCCAGAACATCCGGTGCCGTCGGCGCAACTTCTCCCGCCACCTTGTCCAGCGCCTCGGCGTAAAAGCGGAAGGTGCCCGCCGCCGACCCCGGCTCCGCCTTCAGCGCCATGCTGAACTCGGTGCCGTTGTCGCGCACGCCCAGCACTGCCAGCTCCACCGCCTCGGCCTCAATCCGGTCCGCAATCCGGTGCAGAACTTTCTTCCGTGCGGCGGGGCTCTGTCCCGCCCAGCGTCGGTCCTCATACGCCCGCCGCGCCGAAGCGACAGCGTTTTCGACATCCGCCGCAGAAGCACCCTCCAGCGTCGTCAGAACAGATCCGTCAACCGGCGAAGCAACTTCGAGTGTCTGGCCCGTACCTTCTTGCCATGATCCTTCAAGAAAGAGTTTCTGCGGCGCCACATCAAGCTGCCGAAGCTTGTCGATGCGCTGTTGGTCTGCCATTCGGCCTCCTTCAGTTCCTTCCGGTCCTTCAGCACCCGCAGGATGTGGACCGCCAGAACGATGATGATGATGCAAAACAGGATGAACGCCACCGGGCGGTCAATGAAATCAAAGGGCTCCTTCACCCGCGCCATGGCCGCACGCAGCTTCACCTCCATGATGCCGCCCAGAACCATGCCAAGAATGATCGGCACGGAAGGCAGCGACAGGCGCTTGAGGATGTAGCCGAGGATGCCAAACGCCGCCGCCATCACGCAGTCGGTGGCGGAGTTGCGCAGGGAATAAACCCCGACAAAGCTCAGCGTCAGGATGCAAACGCCCAGGAACCGGTTGGGGATGCGCACCACCTGGATCAGCGATTTGGTCGCAAAGAGCAGGAAGGCAAGGACCAGGACATTCAGCACCAGCAGCGCGAGGTAGAGCGCGACGACAAAATCCATATCGTTCTGAAACAGCCCCGGCCCCGGCACCACGTTGTGCACGTAGAACACCGACAGCATCATCGCCGTCAGCGCCTCGCCCGGGATACCCAGCGCCAGCAGCGGCACCATGGCAGCGGCAGGCACGGCGTTATTGGCGGTCTCTGCCGCGATCAGCCCCTCAGAAGAGCCATTGCCAAAATCCTGCGGCCGTTTCGAGGTTTTCTGCGCATAGGTGTAGGACATGAACTGCGCGGTGAACTCGCCCACGCCCGGGATCATGCCCATTAGCACGCCGAAGGTGGCAGAGACACCGGCCACCCGCGGATGGCGCGCCAGCTCGCGCAAGCCCTGGAACATGCCGCCGCGCAGGCGGGTCATGCGGACCTTTTCATCTTCGTCGGTCAGCAGCACGAAGGCCTGGGAGATCGCAAACAGCCCCAGCACCACCACGATCAGGTTGATGCCGCCGCCCAGGAAGTCCTGCCCGAAGGTGTAGCGCTGGGTGTATTTCACCGGCTCCAGCCCGATGGTCTGCAGGAAGATCCCGAAACAGGCCAGCGTCCCCGCAATCAGCGCCTGGCCGCGATGAGCCACTACCACCAGGATGAGGCCCAGCAACGCCGCCATAAAGATCTCGCGGGAGCCGAACATCGGCGCGATCTTGGCCAGGACCGGCGCGAACAGGATCAGGCAGATGACCGAGAAGATACCGCCAAAGAAGCTGGAAGAATAAGCAAGGCTCAAAGCCCGGCGCGGCTCTCCCCTGGCAGTCATCGGGTAGCCGTCATAAGTCGTCAGCGCGTTGACCGCAGTACCGGGCGTGTTGATCAGGATCGCCGGAATCGAGCCGCCGTACATGGAGGACCCGTAGATGCCCAGCAGCACGGTCAGCCCGACAATCGGATCCATCGAGAAGGTTGCAGGCAGCAGGATGGCAATTGCCACCGCCGGACCGACGCCGGGGATCGCCCCGATCAGCACGCCCCCGACCGACCCCGCCAGCAGCGCCAGCGCCACGTCCCAGCGCATCAGGATATCTATTGCAGAAAGGATCAGGTCCATGGCGGGCGCTCAGAGATAAAGAATGAAGAAGCTGCGGAGCGGGCCCGGCAGATACTCATAGATGAGTGCCCCGGGGATCTTGACCGACAGGAAGGTCTTGAACACCACAACCACAACCACGGCAAAGGCAGCGCTGGTCCACAGCATGAAGGGGCTGCGGTAGCCCATCCGCCAGCTCAAAAGCGGCACGAACACCAGTGTCACGGGCAGATAGCCGATGATCGGCACCAGCAGCACATAGCCCATGAACCAGCCGGCGAATTCCAGCACCTGCCCCCAGCGCTTGACCTCCCACAGGTCATAGCGGCTGACACGCCGCCAAGGCAGTTTGTACAGATGCAGGCCGCCCAGCAGCACCATGCCGCCGATGGCGACGGCAGGCCAGAACCGGGGCTGGGCAAACAGCTTGGTTTTCTTGACCCAGGCGGTCTGCTCCGTAATCAGCACCAGCAGCAGCAAAGCCGCCCCCACCACAGCCAGGGCAAAAACCAGCTGGCCGCGCCGCGGCCCGGCAAAACGGCGTTCACGTTCCGAAGGCATCTGAGAGGCTCTTTGTCCGCGCGAGTGAAAGAGCACCGGGACCGTGCATGGCCCCGATGCTGTGGGGGAGGATTATTCCGAAAGCAGGCTGCTGATGCGGGCCATGGTATCTATGTCGTTGGCAACACGGGCCGCACTGTCTTCGGCACCCTGCCAGTAGACCAGCGCACCGGTCTCTTTGGCGACATTCTGGGCGCGTTCGCTCATCACGGCCTTTTCAGCCACCGCGATGATCTTGTCGCGGACGTCCTGCGGGGTGTCCTTGGTAACGAACAGCCCATTCCACAGGGCGATGTTCAGGCTCTCGTCCAACTCGCCAATGGTGGGCGCATCGGGAACCAGCGGGATGCGTTCATCCGTGATAGAGACCAGCACCTTGATCTGATCCAGGCAGGGCATCACCAGCTGCAGCGTGGTGTTGATCACATCCGCATCGCCGGAGGCCAGCGTGTTGCAGTCCAGCGCGTCAAAGGCGGCATCGGAGCCCCACTCGAAACCGGCGTTCTTGGCATAGGCCTTGGTCACCTGCGTCGGCGTCAGCACATCGCCGAAATGGCCCAGCGCAACGTCGTTTTCCTTGGCATAGGCCGCCAGCTCTTCCATTGAGCTGTAAGGCGCTTCGCCAGAGGTCGCGATTACAAAAGGATAGGTCAGGAAGATGCCCAGAGGATCGAACTTGGCCGGCGTCAGCGGCGGAATGTCGATCTGATGCCCCATCACCGGCACTCCGATCACGAAGGAGCCGATGGTGTAGCCATCCGCCGGCGCGTTGGCGACCTCAATCGCGCCCGGGAACGGCCCGCCGCCGCCGCCCGGCTTGTTCACCACGGCCGTGGCAACGCCGTATTCGTTCTGGAAGTCCTCCGCGATCATCCGCGTCAGCACGTCCTCCAGATCACCCGGCGGCCATGGCACGATGAAGTTCACAGGCTTTTCCGGATATTCGGCCTGCGCCGCTGCAGCGCTCAGCCCCAGCGCCGCCGCTGCAGCCGCCCCTTTCATGAGGGTTTTGAGTTTCATAGCTTTCCTCCCAGTTTACTCACCAACTTTTCAATTGGTTCATTATGCGAACCATTGGTTTGAATTTAGATTGACAGCCCGCCCTGTTATCTGTCAACAAAATTGCATCACGGGTGCGTCTTTTTCAGGAAAGACTCACTGCCACGACCAGACGGGGAGCACGGGCAAGCGCATGGGAACGGTATCCAAAGCCTTGTCATTATTGACGCATTTCAATCACGGCCGGACCGGAATCGGGCTCAGCGACCTCACACGCCTGTCGGGTATGAACAAGGCAACCGTCTACCGGCTGATGGGCGAGCTGCAGGAATCAGGTTTTGTCGAACAGACAGATGGCGACCGCATGTACCGGCTGGGCCCGCAGGTTCTGCGGCTGGCTGCCCTGCGCGAGGCCGCGGTGCCGATCCTTTCTGTGTCCCGCCGGGTGCTGCGCGACCTGAGCGATGAAACCGGTGAAACCACCCATCTGTCGCTGCTGCAAGGCAGCCAGCTGAACTCGCTGTCGCATGCCTATTCGCCCCGCCACGCCACCAAGGTGATGATGGAAGACGCCGAAGTGCTGACGTTCCATGGCACCAGCTCCGGCTTGGCGGTCCTGGCCTACGCCGATCCCGGCTTTGTGGAGGACGTGCTGGCACAGCCGCTGACAATCCACACACCCGACACCATTACCGACCCGCGGGAAATCCGCGCCCAATTGGCGGAGGTGCGGGCCACCGGCATGGCCCAGTCCATCGGCGGTTTCGAGGCCGATGTTCATTCCCACGCGGTGCCAGTCTTTGGCCCGGACCGCCAAGTGATCGGTGCGCTGGCGGTCGCCGCGCCGGTCTCGCGCATGACGGCGGAGCAGAAACAGCTGATCCTGGCGGCCCTGCGCCGCGCGGGCGCCAGCCTAACCCATCGCATCGGCGGCTCTGTCCCCGCGGACTACCCGCAGGACGCTGCCGTCTGACCCCTTCACCGGCCCCAACCGGGCCGTATCCAGGAGCTGCCCCCATGAAAGACTCCAACTTTCTGAAAGAACACAACGCCAAATCCCTCTGGCACCCGATGGCGCATCCCGGCGACAGCCTGGCCAACCCGCCCGCGATCATAACCTCCGCCCAAGGGGTCAAAATCACTGATGTGGACGGGCATGAGGTCGTCGATGCGGTCGGGGGCTTATGGAATGTGAATCTCGGCTTCTCCTGCCAGCCGGTGAAGGACGCCATCGCCGCGCAGCTCGACGTGCTGCCCTACTACTCCACCTTCCGCGGCACCACCAACGACCAGGTGATCCAGCTGGCCGAGGAACTGCGCAAGTTCTTTGCGCCCGACGGGCTCACCCGCGCCTTCTTCACCTCCGGCGGCTCGGGTTCGGTGGAAACCGCCCTGCGCCTTGCCCGCCAGTACCACAAGATCCGCGGCGAGGAGGGCCGCACCAAGTTTCTGAGCCTGAAAAAAGGCTACCACGGCACCCACATGGGCGGCGCGTCCGTAAATGGCAACGCCAACTTCCGCACCCAGTACGAGCCGCTGCTGCCCGGCTGCCACCACATCCCGGCGCCCTACACCTACCGCAACCCGTTCAACGAATCCGGCCCGGAGCGGCTGGCCCAGCTCTGCCTGCAGGCGCTGGAGGACGAGATCGCCTTCCAGGGCGCAGGCACCATCGCTGCCTTCATCATGGAGCCGGTCCTGGGCGCAGGCGGGGTGATCCCGCCGCACAAGAGCTTCATGCCCGGGGTGCGCGAGATCTGCTCCAAGCACGGCATCCTGCTGATCGCGGACGAGGTGATCACCGCCTTCGGCCGCACCGGATCCTGGAGCGGCTCTCGCCATTGGGGCGTGCAACCCGACATGATGGCCACCGCCAAGGCGATCACCAACGGCTATTTCCCTTTCGGCGCGGTGATGATCGCCGACCATATGACTGAAACTTTCGAGAAGGACACTACCGGCAAAGCGGCCATCGGCCACGGCTACACCTATTCCGGCCACCCGGTCGGCGCGGCGGCGGCTCTGGCCTGCCTTGCCGAAACCCAGCGCCTGAACGTGCCGGAGAACGCCGCCGCCCGCGGCGCCCAGATCCACCGGGGCCTGCTGGCCCTGCAAGAGAAATACGAACTGATCGGCGATGTGCGCGGCGGCCACGGGCTGATGTGCGCGCTGGAACTGGTGTCCGACCGTGCCACCAAGGCCGCGGTGGATAAGAAGACCATCGGCAAGCTGCAAAAGGTGGTCTATGAGGCCGGCGCCATGGTGCGGGTCTCCGGCCCCAACATCATCCTGTCGCCGCCGCTTGTGCTGAGCGACGGGGAGGCGGCCACCATCCTCTCCGCCCTGGACGCGGGCTTTGCGGCGGTGAGCTGACACAGGCCTCGGACGCACCCGCGCCCGGGCCGTCAGGTCCGGGCGCCACCAGATGCCATGGCGGTGCCGAAGCAGACGCTTCGGGCCCGCGGCCTCAGTGGCGCCGCTGTCGCGGCGCGGTGGCGGTATGCGGAGCCCGGCGCAGCTGCCGCAGCCGCGCCGGGCACGAAGCCTGATTAGGCCGCACGCGACCGGCCATAGCCACATCCTGCCCTCGCTGAGACAGCCTCACCGGCCGGCAGCTTCCAGGCTACGGTCACGTTTCCCCCCTGCGGTCACTCAAATGAAATGCACGTAGAAATCGCGCATGCCGTCCCCTTCCAGGTCACGGGTCTTGCGCACTTCCTTGCGTTTCATAAAGACGTGGTTGGCGACCAGCTCTTTCCCGACGGCCTCCGTCAGCGGGGCGTCCCGCTCCAGGTCATTCATTGCCCCCTTCAGGTCCACGGCCGTGCCCTCGCGCGCATCGGTGCGGTCAAAACCGTCACCGGTCTCCATCGGCGGCAGCTGGTAGCTGTTCTCGACCCCTAGCCGCGCCGCCTGCAGCACCGCCGCCACCGCCGTATAGGGATTGGCCGAGGCATCCGCCGTCCGGTGCTCCAGCCGCGCCTTGGCACCGCCTTCGGAGCTGATCCGCGTTGTCACATTGCGATGGTCGCCGCCCCAGTTCCGCCAGTAGCCCGACAGCGTCCCGGGCTGCAGCCGCATATAGCTGTTGGCGGTGGGCGCAATCAGCCCTGCCAGCCCCTTGTGGTGATGCAAGAGCCCCGCCAGGCAGCCGCGCGCCAGATCGTTCATATGCTCCGGCCCGCCCCGCGGCCCCGCAGACAGCGCATTGCCGCCCGCCTCGTCCAGGAAGGAGAAGTTGAGGTGCATCCCGGAGCCTCCGGCCTCGGCCACCGGTTTCGGCATGAAGGTCAGCACGATCCCGTATTCCAGCGCCACCTCCCGCGCCATCAGGCGGAACAGCACGATGTCATCCACCGCCTTCACCGCATCGTCAAAGGTCAGCGTGTATTCAAACTGCGG
This sequence comes from Leisingera sp. G5_S3_59_S7, assembly GCF_054968485.1. Classification (NCBI taxonomy): domain Bacteria; kingdom Pseudomonadati; phylum Pseudomonadota; class Alphaproteobacteria; order Rhodobacterales; family Roseobacteraceae; genus Leisingera; species Leisingera sp. G5_S3_59_S7. Next base: position 5,834 of record NZ_JBQKUH010000072.1, on the reverse strand, counting down.
GCTGTCGAACTCGGCGGTGATCATGTCGAGCGAGAAGCCCATATCGTCCGCCATGGCCCAGATCCGGTCATTGAACCGCAAGGGATCGGCAAAGGGGCCGGTGCCATACACCACCCCGCCCGGCGCATCGTAGGGCATCAGCCGCCCGCGGTCGTCCGCTTGCAGGGCAAAGGCTTCCAGCTCGATCCCGACCTTCGGCGTCAGCCCGTGCCTTTGCCAGTCCGCAACCGCCCGCTTGAGCGCCCGGCGCGGGCACAGTGCCAGCGGCTCGCCCTCATCATCGTACAGGTCTCCCAGCACAACCTTGGTCGAGGCATGCCAGCTGTCGCGGATGTCGTCATGCAGCCATCTCAGCTCCATGTCGGGCAGGCCCTGTTTCACCATCGAACCCGGCGCATCCAGCAGGTCCTTGTCGTAATGGGTGCCGAACACCGAGCGGCAGAACCGGGTTGAGTCATCACCTATCTTGGAGTTGGGCAGGTATTTCCCCCGCATGATGCTGAGGTGGTCGCAGAACATCGCACGCAAGCGGGTCTTCATGGCTCCAGGTCCTTCCCTGCTGGACAGTCTTCGGCAGCGTTTCCCGTGCCTTGGTGTTTAACATATTTAGCGGTTTTCTCAGAGTCTTTCCGGTCAGACGCCCCGGCCGCTACGCCCTCTCCACCCTGACCGGCAGCGCCTTGATGCCGCCGACAAAGTTCGAGCGCAGGAACTTATGCGGACCTGCCGCCTCAATATGGCGGATGCGCTTGGCAAGCTCCTGGAACAGCACCGTGACCTCCAGCCGTGCCAGCCACATGCCAAGGCAGACGTGAGGCCCGAACTGGCCGAACGACAGGTGCCGGTTCGGGCTGCGGTGCAGATTCACGTGAAATGGATCGTCGAACTGCGTCTCGTCCCGGTTGGCCGAGACAAACCAGTACAGCACCTTGTCGCCCGCGCGGATGGTCTTGCCGTGCATCTCGTGATCCCGCGTCGCGGTCCGGCGGAAATAGAGCGCAGGCGTCGCCCAGCGGATGATCTCATCCGCCGCGGTATCCCAGACCGCGCCGCCCGCCTGCATCTGCGCCAGCAACTCCGGCTGATGGCACATCGCCTGGATCCCCGCTGCAATCGAATAGCGCGTGGTGTCATTGCCCGCCGCCACCAGCAGGCAGAAGAAATTCCGGAACTCGGTCTCGGTGATGACCGATCCGTCCTTGGCCGGCTCCAGGATCAGGTTCAGCACGCCCGAGGTATCGCCTTTGCGCGCCTTCTCCTCCATCAGCTCCTTGGCATAGACATACAGCTCCGCTCCGGCTGGCGAGTTGAAGGGCATCATCCGGAACTCATCCGTCTGCATCTTATCGAGCACATGGGATGTGAAATCCGGGTCCGTATTGGCTATCAGCGCGTCGCCCTTTTCCACCAGCCAGGGCAGATCCGCCTCCGGCAGGCCAACAACCCGGCCCAGCATCCGCATCGGCAGCTGGCGGGCGATCTCCTTGGTGGCGTCAAACTCCCCCTTGGTCAGCGCCTGATCCAGAATATCCACGCACAGGTCCCGGATGTCCTGCTCATACTGCGCCATGGTGGTCTTGGAAAACGCCTTCAGCAGTTTCATCCGCACCTTGGAATGCTCCGGCGGATCGGTCTCCTGAAAGGTGCGCCGCGCCAGGTATTCCTCGTAAGACTGATCCTCCATCCGGATCCCGCGGGCAGAGGAGAACACCTCGGTGTTCTTGTTCATCACCGTGATGTCTTCATAGCGGGTCACCGACCAGAAGTTCTTGCCGCCCGCGTATTCGGTCCAGTGCAGCGGATCCTCCCGCCGCAGCCGGGCAAAGGTGTTGTGCGGCGCGCCGTTTGCAAACGCGTCATGGCTGCTCAGATCCGCGTGGCCGTCATCCGTCGGGGTCCAAACTGTCATGGCGGGCTTTCCTATCCTGCTGGCTCAATGTATATTATTGGTAGCCATAAATATGTAAAACGAAAACTTGCGAGCCGTCTCATGCACTTGGCCATTCTGATGACCAACACCGACGAAAGTGATTTCGCTCAGAGGCACCCGAAGGACGGTGAAAAATTCACTGATCTGATCCGGATGGCGCGGCCGGACTGGCGCACATCGGTGTTTGCCGTGAAGGACGAAACCTTTCCGCAGAACCTGTTTGAATTCGACGGTGCGATGATCACCGGCAGCCCGGCCTCCGCCCGCTCCGGCGCCGCTTGGGTTGCGGAGCTATTGGAGATGATCCGTGCCGCGCACGCCCGCCGCTTCCCGCTGTTCGGCGCCTGTTTCGGCCATCAGGCCATCGCGCTGGCGCTTGGCGGCAGCCTGGATAAGAACCCGGACGGCTGGGTCCACGGGCTGACACGCAACCGGCTGCTGCACCGCCCGGATTGGGCCGCCGCCCTGCCGGATGAGGTAAGGCTTTACGGCTCCCATTGCGAATGCGTTTGCAGCCTGCCGCCCGGCGCAGTGCCCCTGGCCGAAAGCAACGGCGTGAACGCCGGGTTCACTCTGGGCCGGCACATTCTCACCACCCAGCACCACCCGGAGATGACCCAGGATTTCATCATCGCGCTAAGCGAAGAAATGCGCGAAGACCTTGGTCCGTCTGTTTTCGCCCGGGCCTTGGACAGCCTGGCAGAGAGATCCGATCAGAAAGTCTTTGCAGAAACCCTTGCACGCTTCTTCGAACAGGCCGCGCCTCCTGCCACTGCCGCTTCATCTTTGTAAAAATACTCGCGCCGCAGGCACGGGGCCGCATGGCCCCGTTCAGCCCAGCGCCGCCAGCAGGTCCATCACCGTGACCTGGTCGAACTGCACGTGCGCGGTCATGGCCGCTTCTGCGCCTTCCCGGTCGCGGGCAAATATCAGAGCAGCAATCTCGCGGTGCTCCTTGGCAGATTGCGCAATGGCGCCAGGATAGCGGTAGCGCGCCCGGTAATAGGCCATCAGTTTGCGCGCGTTGGTCTTGATCATCTCGACCAGGAACGGATTGCCGGAGCCCTCTGCCACACAGGCATGAAAGCGCAGGTTCAACTGGTAGTACCCCGCCGGATCGTCATCGCCCTCTTCCGCCGCGTGATTTTCGCAAGCGGCCACTGCCGCCTCCAGCTCAATCGCCTGCGCCGGGGACAGGCGCCGCGCCGCCAGCGCTGCCGCCTGCCCTTCCAGCCGGGCGTGCACCTCAAGAATAGCCAGGAATTCTTCCAGCGTCGGCTTGAACAGCACCGCCCCCTTGCGCGGCAGCCGTCTGATCAGCCCGACCGCTTCCAGCTGGATAAACGCCTCCCGGACCGGCGTGCGGGAAACGCCATGACGCTCCACCAGCTCGCTTTCCTCAAGCGGAGCACCAGGCACCAGGCGGCCCGCCTCGATATCCTGAAGGATCGCGTTCAGAACCTGTTCCGTCTGACCTGCCATTGCTCCGCCTGTCTTACCTGCCCGGACACCCTAATTTCCCGCCCGCCGCATGGCAACGCGGGTTCGGGGCTCTGCCCCCGCCCTCGCGGGCTCCCCCGGAGTATTTGCGCCAAGGTGAATAGGCGGGCGGTTATCGCGGCACCGGTCCGCGGTACTTCTCTGTCAGCACGGGGGCCACCTCATCCGCTTCATAAACCCCAAGCAGGATACCCTTGCGCCCCGACTTGCCGCGGCGCGCCTTGATCTGCGCATCCGACAGGGTGATCCGCTGCGACATCCGCAGCCCCCACTCCAGCAGCCGGTCATACATCAGATCAATGATCTCCTGATGCGCGCTGCCCTTGGCCAGGTCCGCCAGCTCCTCCGGGTCATTCTCCATGTCGAACAGCATCGGCCGCAGCCCGCCCTCGGCATGCATGAATTTCCAGCGCTTGTCCGTCACCATGAACAGGCGCGCGTCCTTCGGCTCCAGCCCCAGCTTTTCACACAGCGGCATGGTGGAGTAGTCGAACTCGGCAATCGCATAATCCCGCCAGTCCGGGTTTTCGCCGCGCAGAAATGGCATCAGCGAGCGCCCCTCCAGAATATGCGGCGCAGGCTCACCGCCCGCGGCCTCCAGGAAAGTCGGCAATAGGTCGATTGCCTCCACCAGCTCATCACAAGTGGTGCCGCGCGTGGCATCGGCCTCTGCGCGCGGGTCATAGATGATCAGCGGCACCCTGATCGAAGGTTCATGGAACAGGTTCTTTTCCCCCAGCCAGTGATCGCCCAGGTAATCGCCATGGTCCGAGGTCACCACAATCATGGTATCCTGCATCCGGCCGGTTTCCTCCAGCCAGGCGAACAGCCGCCCCATCTGGTCATCGGCCTGCTTGATCAGCCCCATATAGGCCGGGATCACCTTCTGGCGCACCTCATCGCGGCTGAAGGTCTTGCCGATCTGGTTGTTCATCATGCCATCGAAGACGGGATGCGCATCCTCGCGCTCAACCTCCGAACGCACCACCGGCAGCACATGCTCCGGCCCGTACATATCGTGGTAGGGCGCTGGAACGATATAGGGCCAATGCGGTTTGATATAGCTGAGGTGCGCGCACCAGGCGCCTTCGGCCTGCTGGATGAACTCCATCGCCTGCGTGGTCAGCCAGGGAGTTTCACTGTCTTCTTCGGCGATATTGGCAGGCTTGTCCGCATTGACCATGAACCAGCCGGAGGCGATGTCATTGCCCTCAATGGCGGCATTGGCAAAGTCGTTCCATGGGTTCTCTCCCGGGTAGCCCTTCTCCTTCAGGTATTCATTGTAGGGACTGCGCTTGCTGTCATAGAACCCGTCCGGTCCTTCCGCCCACAGCCCGTCATCGCGGACCCAGGGGTCGAACCCGCATTCCGACTGGCGCACACCGATCACGCTGTCCGGCGCCAGTCCCAGCCGCTGCAGCCCCTCGGCGTCCGCCACCATATGCGTCTTGCCGATCAGGTGGCATCCCATCCCCGCCTTGCGCAGATGATCCCCCATGGTCCACTCCCCCACCCGCAAAGGGTAGCTGTTGAACTGCACCCCATGGCTGGAGGGGTAGCGCCCGGTATAGCTCGACATCCGCGAAGAGCCGCAGGTGGGGGATTGCACATAAGCGCGGGTAAAGCGCACGCCCTTGGCAGCCAGCGCATCAATATGCGGCGTCTGCAGATGCGGATGGCCCGCGCAGCTCAGATAGTCGAACCGCAGCTGGTCGAACATGATGTAGAGAATGTTCATCGGCGCCTCCCGCACAGTGCTGCTGCATCATTAAACAAGTGAAGCAAACTTGACGAGGGTATTTCCTTGACCACCGGGTCCGGGCCGCGGAACAGTAGGGCTCTTTCGTGAACCTGATTTCAGCTTGCAGTTATGCCCCGGACTTCCGCCTCAATCACCCTGCGCCCCGCCGCCGCGGAGGACTGCGCCAGCCTCGCCGCCCTCTCCATCGAGGTCTGGCTGACCACATACCTGCGCGAGGGCATCAGCCAGGCTTTCGCGGACTATGTTCTGAGGCACTACACCCCGGACCGCTTTGCTGCGGCATTGTCGAGTGACGGGGAATGCCTGCTCGTCTCGCAGAACGGCGACGGAATCGACGGCTATATCCGCTTGGCCCATAACCGCCCAAGCCCGGCAGGCGGTGCCTCCCGCACCGAAATATCGACACTCTATGTCCGTCCCTGCGCCCAGGGCACGCACATCGGCGCCAGCCTGCTCAGGGCCGGCCTGGAGGCCGGCGCAAGCCGCGGCTGGGAGGCCCCCTGGCTTGCCGCCAATTCAGAGAACAAACGCGCTATTGCCTTCTATCTCAGGCACGGTTTCGAACGCGCCGGCCTTACGTGGTTTCAGCTTCAGGACGGCAATTACCCTAACGATGTTCTGCAATACCGCGGTGCGTGGCAG
>NZ_JBQKUH010000071.1:0-17895 GCF_054968485.1 Leisingera sp. G5_S3_59_S7 | reverse complement strand
CAGGCGGATTTCCTAGCGGAAACATTCTTGCAAAAATGATGTTCCAAATGAGCATACGCGACGTCGGCGTGCGCTAACGTGACGATTTTGCCCTGTTGCAGGCGCACACCAGCCGGTATCAACGCTGCGAGAGCATAGAGGGGGAGTCGCCCTGGGGCGGCTTACCGTTTGTTAAGGAGAGAACGCAAAATGAAGGTACTTGTGCCTGTCAAACGCGTGATTGACTACAACGTGAAAGTCCGCGTCAAAGCGGACGGCAGCGGTGTCGATCTCGCCAACGTCAAAATGTCGATGAACCCCTTCGACGAAATCGCCGTTGAAGAAGCCATCCGCCTGAAGGAAGCCGGGAAGGCTGACGAGGTTGTTGCGGTTTCGATCGGCGTGAAGCAGGCCCAGGAAACCCTGCGCACCGCGCTGGCGATGGGTGCGGACCGCGCCATCCTGGTGGTTGCTGCCGACGACGTGCACACCGACATTGAGCCGCTGGCGGTTGCCAAGATCCTGGCCAAAGTGGTCGAGGAAGAGCAGCCCGGCATCGTGCTCTGCGGCAAGCAGGCAATCGACAACGACATGAACGCCACCGGCCAGATGCTGTCGGCGCTGTTGGGCTGGTCCCAGGGCACCTTTGCCTCTGAGCTGGACATCGAGGGCGAGACCGCCAAGGTCACCCGCGAGGTCGACGGCGGCCTGCAGACCATTTCCGTGAAGATGCCCGCCATCATCACCGTGGACCTGCGCCTGAACGAGCCGCGCTATGCGTCGCTGCCGAACATCATGAAGGCGAAGAAAAAGCCGCTGGACGAGAAAACCGCCGCCGACTACGGCGTCGACGTCACGCCGCGCCTGGAAATCGTCGAAACCAAAGAACCGCCGGCACGCGCCGCAGGCATCGTGGTTGGTTCCGTCGACGAACTGGTTGAGAAACTTAAAGAAGCGGGGGCTGTGTAATGGCTGTTCTTCTCCTTGCTGAAGTGACCGACGGCGCGCTGGCGCTGGACGCAACCGCCAAAGCCGTTGCCGCAGCCTCCAAACTGGGCGACGTGACCGTTCTGGCCGCTGGCGCCTCTGCTGCTGCGGCTGGCGAAGAAGCTGCCAAGATCGCAGGCGTTGCCAAGGTCCTGGTTGCTGAAGACGCGTCGCTGGGCCACCGCCTGGCGGAGCCGACCGCGGCCCTGATCGCCGGCCTGGCCTCCGACTATGAGCACATCGTTGCGCCGGCCACCACCGACGCCAAGAACGTGCTGCCGCGCGTCGCGGCCCTGCTGGACGTGATGGTGATCTCGGACGTGTCCGGCGTTGTCGACGGCAACACCTTCGAGCGCCCGATCTATGCCGGCAACGCGATCCAGACCGTGAAGTCGAACGACGCCAAGAAAGTCGTCTCCTTCCGCACCGCGTCCTTCGACGCGGCCGGCGAGGGCGGTTCCGCATCCGTGGAAACCATCTCTGCCGCTGAAAACCCGGGCCTGTCCGAGTGGGTCGAAGACAAGGTTGCCGAAAGCGACCGTCCCGAGCTGACCTCGGCCGGGATCGTTGTCTCCGGCGGCCGTGGCGTTGGCTCCGAGGAAGACTTCAAACTGATCGAAAACCTGGCCGACAAGCTGGGCGCGGCAGTGGGCGCATCCCGCGCCGCGGTCGACTCGGGCTATGCCCCGAACGACTGGCAGGTTGGCCAGACCGGCAAGGTTGTTGCCCCGGACCTGTATATCGCTGTCGGCATCTCCGGCGCCATTCAGCACCTGGCCGGCATGAAAGACTCCAAGGTCATCGTGGCGATCAACAAGGACGAAGAAGCACCGATCTTCCAGGTTGCGGACTTCGGCCTGGTTGCCGACCTGTTCGAAGCCGTCCCGGCGCTGACCGAAAAGCTGGGCTAAGCCCTGCTGGACCGCTGAAAAACACAAAGGCCCGCCATTTGGCGGGCCTTTTTCAGTTCCCAGAGCTGGCGCTATTTCTCCGGGAGCAACGGCTCCAGGCGGGCCGACAGGGCCTCGGCGATTCGCAGATGCTCCTTGGGGCCGATCATGTGACGCGCTGCCGGCAGCTCCATCTGGCCGAAGACCATGCCGGCGATGTCATGCGCCGCCGCAGCGGATTCGGCCCGGAACTCCAGGATCCCCTGCACCTTTGGACGCAGCGCATCAGCCATTGAACGGTCCACCAGTACCGGCTCTTCCGGGAAACCGGTGTCGGCATCCAACTGGTAGCGCAGCCACAGCAGCAGAACACGGCCGTCCAGCGCTTCGATAAGGGTGCTCATCCGTTCTACCCAGCTGCGCTGCAGCTGTTCGCGCACCTGTTCGAACCGCTGGCCGGAGATGTCCCGGAGGGTGCAGAGCAGATGCTTGTTGAAGTGGAATTCGGTAAAGTCCACCTCCGGATACAGCGTCTTGAGCGCTGGCTTTGCCTGCAGGAAGCGGTCATTGCGGCGCGGATGCACCCGGTAATACGGGTTTGAGATGTTCTGCGCGCCCAGCATCTGCATCACCGAGATCTGCGCGTCCCTGGCGATGCCGATCAAGGATTCGTCCTGCGCGAAACTGTCCAGCCCGGCGTTCACACTGCCCAGGTTGATGCAATCCACGCCAAGCCGGCTTTGCAGGGAGTCGACAAAGGGAAATTCAACGAATCGCCCGTACACTTCGGTTCCACCAAGAAAGGCAACATAAGGCGCATCCAAAGACCGTTGCGGCCCCCGCACCAGCAGCCTGGATTGCCCATATCTGCATGGTTCCCCCGAAAGCGCCCCCGCGCTTTTGAGTTCATAGCTCATTTCACCACCAATTTTTCACCCGAGACTCACTCTGGAGGCGAAGCATTGCAATTTCCCTAAAGTGAGAATTTGCCTCAAATCCGACCAAGCTGCTCTTGTGCCCGCCCTTCCCCGGCCAGTAAGGTTGCGGCAGATATTTCAGGAGCCTGAGGCATGGAAATTCAGAAGGTTGGTGTGATCGGCGCCGGGCAGATGGGCAATGGTATTGCCCATGTCATGGCGCTTGCCGGGTATGATGTCGTGCTGAATGACGTCAGCCAGCAGGCGCTGGACGCCGCGCTGAGCCTCATTCACAAGAACATGGCCCGCCAGGCCAGCAAGGGAAAGATCTCCGAGGACGACGTGCAGGCAGCATTGGCACGGATCGTGCCGTCGCTGACGCTGGCCGATGTCGGCGCGACCGATCTGGTGATCGAGGCCGCCACCGAACGGGAAACCGTCAAGCAGGCCATTTTCGAGGATCTGCAGCCACATCTGAAACCGCACACGATCCTGACGTCCAACACGTCGTCGATCTCGATCACCCGTCTGGCCAGCCGGACCGACCGGCCGGAGCGCTTTATGGGGTTCCACTTCATGAACCCGGTGCCGGTGATGCAGCTGGTGGAGCTGATCCGCGGCATCGCCACCGATGAGCCGACGTTCAAGGCGTGCCAGGATGTGGTGGCGCGGCTGGGTAAGACTTCTGCCAGCGCAGAAGACTTCCCGGCGTTCATCGTCAACCGCATCCTGATGCCGATGATCAACGAGGCGGTCTATACGCTGTATGAGGGCGTGGGGTCGGTGAAGTCGATCGACGAATCGATGAAGCTGGGCGCCAACCACCCGATGGGGCCGCTGGAGCTGGCGGATTTCATCGGGCTGGACACCTGCCTGGCCATCATGAACGTGCTGCACGACGGGCTGGCGGACACCAAATACCGCCCCTGCCCGCTGCTGACCAAATATGTCGAGGCCGGATGGCTGGGCCGCAAGACCCAGCGCGGATTCTACGACTACCGTGGTGAAACCCCGGTGCCGACACGCTGATCCTGAGCGGCGGAAGGGGGGCGCTGCCCCCTCTTGGCCTCGCGGCCAATTCACCCCCGGGATGTTTTCAGCCAGATGAAGAGGCGGACCTGCGTCGCGCCTGTTTTTCAGCCCTGCTTGCCGAGGCTGAGCGTATGCTCGCGCAGCCAGGCCATGAAGCCGCGCGGGTCGCTGTGCAGCTTTTCCATCTGCGCGTCGGTCAGCGGTTTGCCGACCACCGGCGCCTGCGGCTTGTTGCAGGAGCGCACGATTTCATGCAGCAGGAGGCCCTGGCGCAGGATCGGAGAGATCTGGCAGGCGATCTGGTACCAGCGCGAGTTTGAGCCCGGGAAGTAAATCGGCACCACCCGGGCGCCGGAGCGGCGGATCAGCTGGGCGGTGAAGACATTCCATTCACGTTCGATGGCCGGCCCGAACCAGCTGTCGGACGACATCACCACCCCCGAGGGGAACAGTGCCACGGCGCCGCCGTCCTTGAGAAACGCCATGGTCTTGGCGCGCATGTCGACCATCTTGCGCTGCGCGTCGGGGTCATGCGGGAAGGGTACCGGGATCATGAAAGAGGTCGCGGCCTCATCCAGCCCGGTCAGCACCGAGCGGGTCAGAATGCGGTAATCCAGGCGGCGGCGGCCGATGAGGTCGGCGAAGATCATGCCGTCGACCATCCCGTGCGGGTGGTTGGCGACGATCACCACCGGACCGTCGGCGGGGATATTTTCGATCTGCTCCTGCGGCGTCTGCAGTTCGATGCCCATGGTGTTGAGGGCCCCGCGCCAGAACTTCTGGCCGCGGTATTCGGCGTTCTGCTTTTCGAATTTGCTGACCATGCGCAAAATCGTCAGCTTGCCGGTCAGCCATTCGATGGTCTTTATCGCCAAGGAGGTCCAGCGGTCATCGAAGGAGTTGGCATAGGTCAGCGTGCGGCGGTCATAGACCTCGCCCGTCTGCTCAGCGGTATCAGATGCGATGCCGGTGTTCCTGTCGTGTGCGGTATCCGCCAATGTGCTCTTCCCGTTCCGCTGCCGGCGCGGGCCTAGTAGCCCTCGCCGAACTTGTCGGCCACCAGGGCCTCCAGCGCATGCGCCAGCGCATCAGCATCGGGCCCCGAAGTCTCGACGTCAATAGTCGTTCCTTTCGAGGCTGCCAACATCAAAAGGCCCATAATGCTGTCACCGGAGGCGGACAGCCCGTCCTTTATCACTTCAGCCGAGGCGTCAAACCCTTCCACCACCTCCACCAGCTTGGCCGAGGCCCGGGCGTGCAGCCCTTTTTCGTTGATGATTTTCAGCGTCTTCAGAGCCATTTAGTGTGCCTGCTCCCCGTCAGGGTTTACGTTTTGCGCGTTGATATACTTGCGCCCGGCCTCCATGGCCTGCCGGACCGCGTCGGCCACCGGCAAGTGGCGGGATTTTGCCAGTTTGATCAGCATCGGCAGGTTGGCTCCATAGAGAATGCGGCGGTCAGGCGGTGCGCAGGCCTTGAGGCTGAGGTTGGAGGGCGATCCGCCGAACAGGTCTGTCACAACCACAACGCCGCCGCCGGTGTCGACTTCATTGGCCGCCACGCAAATCTCGTCCTGCTTGCCCTCCCGGTCGTCATCGGGACCGATGGCGATGGCCACCAGGCTGGGCTGCGGACCCACAACGTGTTCCACCGCGGCGAGGTACTCCTTCGCCAGCCCGCCATGCGCTACGATCACAATCCCGATCAACCCGGCCTCTCACTTTTTCGCTGGCCTTGCAGCTCGCGGTGTCTAATTGACACTTGCTGGCCGTCTTCTGCAAGGGCCTTGGCCAGGGATTCCGCCATCGTCACCGATCTGTGCTGGCCGCCGGTGCAGCCGAAGGCGATGGAGAGATGCGACTTCCCCTCGTCCCGGTAGGCGGGCAGCAGCAACCGGGTCATATCCAGCACCCGGGAGAAGAACGGCTCATAAAGAGGGTCTGCCTTGACGTAGTCCTGAACCGCCTGGTCCTCGCCGCTCAGATGCCGCAGCGCCGGCTCCCAATAGGGGTTTGCCAGGAACCGGCAATCGAACACCATGTCGATCCCATGCGGCATCCCGCGTTTGTAGGAGAAGCTTTGCACCGACAGCGCCAGCGCCCTGCCCTCCGGCGCGAACCAGCGTTCGATCTCGGCCTTCAGCTGGTGGACGTTCATCTCCGATGTGTCCAGCAGGATATCGGCGCGGTCGCGGATCGGCGCCATCAGGTCAAGTTCGCGGCGCACGCCCTCGCCCGGAGATTCGGCGGGCGCCAGCGGGTGGCGGCGGCGGGTTTCCGAATAGCGGCGCAAGAGCACGTCAGGCTGCGAATCGAGATAGAGAACAGTCAGTTCCGCCTCACGGCGGCCGGCCAGCATGTCGATCACATCCAGCAGCGCCCGCGGCGAGAAATCCCGGTTGCGGCTGTCAAGCCCCAGCGCCATCGGCCGCGGCTCGGCGGCAGCATCAATCAAGCCGGGCAGCAGCCGCAGCGGCAGGTTGTCGATGGCCTCGAAACCGAGATCCTCCAGCACGTTGATGGCTGTGGTCCGCCCGGCGCCCGATGGGCCGGTCACCAGAACCACAGGCACCGCCTTCTTGCCGGGATCAGGCATCGGGGTCCAAGGCTCCGCATCTGAGGAATTGCATCAGCGCCGGGGCGAAATGGGCGCCGTCCACACGTTTCAGGCGGATCACCTCCTGCTCCAGCAGCCGGGCGGTCTGGCGCACCGGCAGCCGGTCGGTCTCCGTTTCGTCCAAGTCCACCAGCGCCACCACAGGAACAGGGCTGCGGATCTGGGCGTGAAGAAGCCCCATGCAGCGGGCCTCAACCAGGCCGCGGATCGGCTCCGGCGCGCTGGCAACGACCTGCGCGTGCAGGAGCTGCAGCAGCACCCGGTCATCGGCGACCAGCTGGGCGCCATAGGCCATCAGCTGCAGCGCCAGCGCCGACTTCCCCTGCCCGGAGGTACCGGTGATCAAAAGCCCCCGCCCCTCCAGTGCGACGCAGGAGGCATGCAGGATGAGGCTTTCCGTATCAGGCATGATTTACACCGGCAGGCCGACCACAAAGCGCGCGCCCAGAGGTTCAGAAGTCACATCAGCCTCGGTCGGGCGGATATTCTCGGCCCAGATGACACCGCCATGCGCCTCGACGATCTGCTTGGAGATCGCCAGGCCCAGGCCGGAGTTATTACCGAAATGCTCCACCGGGCGCTGCGAGTAGAAGCGTTTGAAAATCTTGGACAGCGCCTGGTCCGGGATGCCAGGGCCGGTGTCCTCGACCACCACCAGCACCCGGTTGGCGCGGCGGCGCGCCCAGACGCGGATTGCGTCGCCCTCCTCGCAGAAGGAGATGGCGTTGGTGATCAGGTTGACGAAGACCTGCGCCAGCCGGGCTTCCAGCCCCTGCAAGCGGATGGGCTGGGCCGGCAGATCGGTGATATAGTCGATCCCCTTGGCGCGGGCGTCTTCGCCCAGGTACTGGTTCAGATTGCCCAGCATGGCCAGCAGGTCGAAATCCTCTTCCTCCTCCTTGACCAGCTCGGCGTCGAGCCGCGAGGCGTTGGAAATATCGCTCACCAGACGGTCCAGGCGGCGCACGTCGTGTTCGATCACATCCATCAGCTTCTCGCGCTGATCGTCGCGCTTGACCATGCGCAGGGTGCCGACGGCGGACTGCAGGCTGGCCAGGGGGTTCTTGATTTCATGCGCCACATCGGCAGCGAACTGTTCGTTGCTGTCGATGCGGGAATAAAGCGCCTTGACCATGCCGCGCAAGGCGCGGCTGAGGCGGCCGATCTCATCCGGGCGGGCGGAGAGGTCGGGAATGCGGATGCGGCCCGGGCTGGACCTGCGGCTGCCGCGGTCGCGGCCCAGTTCAGCGGCCTCGGCCAGATCGGCCAGCGGATTGGCGATTGTGGAGGCCAGCACCAGGCTGAGGCCGACCGAGACCAGCAGGGCAACGACGAACATCTGCAGCACCCGCTCCTGCTCGCCGCGCACCAGGGCGTCCACTTCGCCGGTGGGCGATGTCAGTGCAATCACACCGACAGCCTGCCCGTTGTGGAGGATCGGGGTTGCCGCCGAAATCACCCGGCTGCCGCTGGTGTCGACCACGGTTTCAACCCCGGTGCCGCCATTCATTGCCCTGTCGACCAGCCCGCCCAGCCGCTCTTCCAGCGCCGGGCCGGAGCTGCCTGTGCTGCCGGCAGGCGCAGTGCTGCCGCCGGCAATACCCCACAGGGCGGACAGCGCATCGCTGATCAGGGTCCGGCTCCTGCCGCTGTCATTCAGCACATTCAGGGCATCGCTGCGGTCGATTCCCTTGATGCTGGAAATCAGATTGCCTGTGGTGTCGAAGACAAAAGCCTCGACGCCGCCGCGCAGGCTGAGCCGGGCCAGCGTGTCCTCGGCCCGAATGCCATCACCGGCGGCAAAGCTGACCGCGCCTGCGGCAGGCATTTCCGCCTCGAACACATCTGCAGCCAGCATCGCCTCAGAGACCAGCGCACCCGCGCGCTGCTGCACCAGGCTTTGGCGCGAGGAATTCAGATACAGAATGCCGGTGACCAGAATGATCAGCGCGATCAGGTTGAAGGTAATGATCTTGCGGGTCAGCGGCGAGCCTTTGAGCGACAGCAGACCGCGGCGCGCGCGTTTGACCTGCATCTCGCGCGTCACGGATTGCTCGGGGGTGACCCAATCCTCCCCCAAGACAACATCGCCGTCCTGCTGGCGTTGCACTATGCTGGTATCGCGCATGCGCGCCCACTCCTCCGGCCGGGGGCTTTTGCCCCGCTCAAACGTGCCGCCTATTCTTCATTATAACGGTAACCGATTCCATAAAGAGTTTCGATTGCCGCAAATTCCGCATCTGCGCTGCGCATTTTCTTCCGCAGACGCTTGATATGGCTGTCGATGGTGCGGTCGTCCACATAAACCTGGTCATCATAGGCCACATCCATCAGCTGGTCGCGGCTTTTGACAAAACCCGGCCGCTGGGCCAGCGCCTGCAGCAGCAGGAATTCGGTCACGGTCAGCGACACATCCTTGCCCTTCCAGCTGACCGCGTGGCGCAGCGGGTCCATCCGCAGATTGCCCCGTTCCATCACCTTGGTCTCCGGGCTGCTGGTGCCGGCGGCATCGCTGCTGATCGCCTCCTGGCGGCGCAGTAAGGCCCGGATCCGTTCCACCAGAAGCCGCTGCGAGAAGGGTTTCTTGACATAATCGTCAGCGCCCATGCGCAAACCCAGCACCTCGTCGATCTCGTCGTCCTTGGAGGTGAGGAAGATCACCGGCATCTGGGTTTTCTGGCGCAGCCGCTGCAGCAGGTCCATGCCATCCATCCGCGGCATCTTGATGTCCAGCACCGCCATGTCCGGCAGCTTCTTGTTGAACGCATCCAGCGCCGCCTGGCCGTCGTTATAGGTTTCGACCTCAAAGCCCTCGGCCTCAAGCGTCATGGAAACCGATGTCAGGATGTTCCTGTCATCGTCAACCAAAGCAATCTTTGACATTGGAATTGCCCCTAATCTGCTCTGTTCTCTGTTTTGTTTTAGCCACTTTCATCGCCGTTCTGATGCGCCGAATCAATCCCATTTGGGGAATCGCCGCGATCTTTGGGCTCCATTGGGGCAAAAATACCTTAGCGTCTGCTGAACAAGCGGGCGCTTTTCCCCATTGCAAATAATGGTTGCGCTAAACATCGCCTTGGTGGCGCTAACTAGGGGAGGCCGGCCTGTTCACCGCCCAAAACGCCATGCTAAGACCCCGCCACCGGCAGCGATGCCGTTTTCTATTGCCCCAATGGCGCAGCCGCGCAGCCTGCGTGCCGCCCGCGCCGCCACAGGAGAAAAAACGCATGACATCTGGACGGGTTAACCCGCAATTCCGCCTCGAAGATCAGGGCATCGAGGGTCTGGGAAATGTCTATTACAACTTCATGGAGCCGGCGCTGATCGAAGCCGCGCTGAAGCGCGGCGAAGGCACGCTGGGCAATGGCGGCGCCTTCCTCGTGACCACCGGCAAATTCACCGGCCGCTCGCCCAAGGACAAACATGTCGTGAAAACCGACAGCGTCCGCGACACCATCTGGTGGGATAACAATGCCGCGATGAGCCCCGAGGGCTTTGACGCACTGTACGCCGACATGCTGGAGCACATGAAGGGCAAGGACTACTATGTCCAGGACCTGGTGGGCGGTGCCGACCCGGCGCATGCGATCAACGTCCGCATGGTGACCGAACTGGCCTGGCACAACCTGTTTATCCGCACCATGCTGCGCCGCCCGGACCGCGAAGACTTGGATGATTTCATCGCCGACTTCACCGTTATCAACTGCCCGAGCTTCCAGGCTGATCCCAAGCGGCACGACTGCCGTTCTGAGACCATCATCGCGATGAACTTCGACCGCAAAATGATCCTGATCGGCGGCACCGAGTACGCGGGTGAGAACAAGAAATCGGTGTTCACCCTGCTGAACTACCTGCTGCCGGAAAAAGGCATCATGCCGATGCACTGCTCCGCCAACCACGCCAAGGGCAATCCGGTCGACACTGCCGTGTTCTTCGGCCTCTCCGGGACCGGCAAGACCACCCTGTCCGCCGACCCCGACCGCGTGCTGATCGGCGATGACGAGCATGGCTGGGCCGACAACGGCACCTTCAACTTTGAAGGCGGCTGCTATGCCAAGACCATCAACCTGAACCCCGAGGCAGAGCCGGAAATCTATGCGACCACCTCCAAATTCGGCACCGTGATCGAAAACATGGTGTTTGACGAGGAAACCAAGGAGCTGGATTTCAACGACGACAGCCTGACCGCCAACATGCGCTGCGCCTACCCGCTGCATTACATCTCCAATGCATCGGAAAGCGCCCGCGGCGGCCACCCGAAGAACATCATCATGCTGACCTGTGATGCGTTCGGCGTGCTGCCTCCGATCTCGCGGCTGACACCGGCGCAGGCGATGTATCACTTCCTGTCGGGCTTCACCTCCAAGGTGGCCGGAACCGAGCGCGGCGTGACCGAGCCGGAGCCGACCTTCTCCACCTGCTTTGGCGCGCCCTTCATGCCGCGCCGCCCCGAGGTCTACGGCAACCTGCTGCGCGAAAAGATCGCCCAGCACGGCGCGACCTGCTGGCTGGTGAACACCGGCTGGACCGGCGGCGCCTACGGCGTTGGCAGCCGGATGCCGATCAAGGCCACCCGCGCGCTGCTGACCGCTGCGCTGGACGGCTCGCTGGCTGAAGCCGAGTTCCGCAAAGACGGCAACTTCGGCTTTGACGTGCCGGTCACCGTGCCGGGCGTGCCGGAAGTGCTGCTGGACCCGCGCCGCACCTGGGATGATCAGGAGGCCTATGACCGTCAGGCGGCCAAGCTGGTGCAGATGTTCTCTGACAACTTCGAGCAGTATCTGCCGTTCATCGACGAGGACGTGAAGGCCGCAGCCATCGGCTGATGCCTTCGAATTCCTCTGAGGAAAGAAAACCCCGGCCTCTGTGCTGGGGTTTTTCACTTCAGGAAACTTATTTTCCAGTAAACACTTCCTTAACCCTTCCGGCGCAAACCTTCCGCAAGCGCAGATTTGCGGCTGTTTTACAGATTTTCGCGCCGCAGCCAGGGAGGGCAGAATGGATAAAGAGGCTTTGACCGTTTTCAACAGCATCTTCAGCACCGGCAGCGCATTTGTGTACCGTTGTGCAAATGACGAGAACTTCACCATGAAATTCATGGCGGGACAGGTTGAAAAACTCTGCGGCTGCCCGAAATCGGATATTCTTGGGAACGCGAAGGTGTCCTACGCCGGCCTGACCCATGCAGATGACATCGACCGCGTCTTTGCCGATGTGGACGCAGCCATTGAAGCGAAAGCGAACTGGGATGTCGCCTACCGGCTCAGCCAGCCCGACGGCTCCGAAGCCTGGGTGCGCGAGCGCGGTAATGCGGTTTATGACGACAACGGCGAAATGGTCTACCTGGAGGGGCTGGTGGTGGATGCTTCGGCCGAGGTCAATCTGCGCAAGGAACTGCAAGAGACCTTGAACCGCACCGAAGAGGCCAATGCCGAGATCATTGATCTGGCGGAAAACATCCTGCGGTCTGTGCAGAAACTGTCCATCCTGGCAATCAACGCCGGGATCGAGGCCGCGCGGGCGGGAAAGGCGGGCCTGGGCTTTGCCTATCTTGCCCGGGAGATCAAGGCGCTAGCGGATGAGAACAACCGCTGGGCCAGCCGCATCACGGATACGATGGCACAGCGCAAGCGCGATGAGGCCCGGGAGGCAGCCGGCCAGGCAAAGGCCGGTTAGCGGGCCACCGATCCAGTGACCATATCCCGCACCTTGAGCGCATAGCGGTCAGTCATTCCGGAGACGAAATCGGCCAGCGAATGCATCGCGGAGTATGCGTCCTCAACTCCGCGCAGGTCCAGATCCACGGCACGGATCAGCTTGGCCCAATAGCCATGCCGCGCCTTCAGTTCGTCAGCGTCCCAGCCGCACGCGCCCAGATCGTCGTAAAGGCCGTGGAAATGGTCCAGCACCGAATGGAGGACCTGGCGCCCGGTGATCTCCAGCTCGGTCTTGCGGCGGGCGACAAAGATCCGCTGCTCTGACAGCTCTTTCAGGCGGGCAAAGGCCTGCGCCTTGGAGGAGACTTCCATCAGCCCGTCGTTAAACTCGCCCATCATGATGGCGTCGTAGTTCTCCACAAACGCCGTCACGGCGGCGTCGATCGACTGGCCGATGGCAAAGGCGCGCAGAAGCCCGATACGGTCGCGCATCGGCAGGCCGCGGTCCTCGTTCGGCTTCCCGACGATCCCTTCCAGCGCCTCGGCCACCTCGGCACGGTAAAGGTCGCCCATACTGGCCGCATCCTCGATATCCAGGATGCGGTAGCAGATGTCATCCGCTGCCTCGACCAGAAAGGCCAGCGGGTGCCGCCGCCGCCAGCCGCCCGGCTCGGCCGGCAGGCCCAGGGCATCGGCGGTCTCCTCAAACAGCTCCGCGTCCGACTGGAAAACGCCGAACTTCTTCAGGCCGACATAGGGCGCCTTGCCGGCGCCCGCCGCCTCATCCCGCACCAGGCGGGTGCAGGGATACTTCATGAACGCGCCCAGCGTCGCATAGCTGAGCCGCAGCCCGCCCTGCTGCTGGGCGTATTCCAAGCGCCCGACGATGCGGAAGCCCTGCGCGTTGCCCTCGAAATGCTCGAACTCGGCGCGCAGGTGCTGCGGCACTTGCGCCGCGATGCCGCGGCCGGACCGGAACTTCGCTGCGAACCAGCCGCCGATGCTGTCTTCGCCGGAGTGGCCAAACGGCGGGTTGCCGATGTCATGCACCAGGCAGGCGGCCTCTGCATGGCCTGCCAGCCGTGCCACCTGATCCGCCTGCAGGCTGCCGCGCTCCACCAGGGCAGCCCCTACGCCCGCGCCCAGCGAGCGGCCCACGCTGGCGGTTTCCATACTGTGGATCATCCGGTGGTGCACGTGGTCATGGTCATGCAGCGGATGCACCTGCGTCTTCTGTGCCAAACGCCGGAACGGCTCCGAAAACAGAATCCGGTCGTAATCCTGCAGGTAGGCCGGGCGTCCCGGTTTCTCGCCATACTCCGGCCGGCACAGCCGCCCGGGGTTCAGCAGCCTGTTCCACTCCATCGCCATGTGCCTGCTCCTTTGCCTGTTTGAGGGCGGTTAAAAGGGAGACAGCTAGGAAATGCAAACGCTTCAGCGCGGCGCGATCCCGGCGGGCTCCAGCTTGTGTTCGGGCTCCACGTGAATCACCGGCTGCACGTCAGGAATGGCGGCGCGCAGGGCGGCCTCGACCCGGTCGCAGATGTCATGGGCAGCGCGCACCGTCATGGCGCCGTCGACCACCATGTGGAACTCGACAAACAACGCACGTCCGGCGCGGCGGGTTTTGAGGCCGTGCACCTGCATCGCGCCATTTGCCGAGGCATGCAGTATCTCCTCGATCCGGGCGCGTTCCTCCGCCGGGGCGGCGGTGTCCATCAGGCCGCCGACGGAAGCGGCAATCACCAGCCAGCCCTCGCGCAGGATGTTGACGCCGACCAGCAGCGCCAGAAGCGGGTCGAGCACGGTCCAGCCTGTTGCCAGGGCCAGCCCCAGGCCGGCCAGAACCCCGGCGGAGGTCCAGACGTCGCTCATCAGGTGGCGGCCGCCTGCGGACAGCGCCGGGGATTTCAGGCGTGCGCCCGCCAGCAGCAGCATCCGCGCCCAAGCAAGATTCACCAGCATCGCCAGCGCGTTCACCACCATGCCGGCAGCACCCCAGTCGGCGGCGGCCGGGCGGGTCAGTGCGCTGATCGCCTCATGCAGGATCACCAGGGCGGCAATCACGATCAGGATGCCCTCGATCACCGCCGAGAAGTATTCAGCCTTGTGGTGGCCGTAGGGGTGGCCCGCGTCCGGCGGCCGCTGGGCATAGCGCACCGCAAACCAGGCCATCACCGCGCCGCCGATGTTGACCAGAGATTCCAGCGCGTCAGACAAGAGCGCCACGGAGCCGGTCATCATCCAGGCGACGACCTTCAGCGCCATCACGGCAAGCGCGATCAGGATGGAGCCGGTTGCCAGCTGTTCTGCGCTGAGCCGTTGATGCATGGCGCCTCTGCCCCTCCCCGCTATATCAGCACGCCGCGGCGCAGCAGGTTCAGCCCCGCAATCAGCAGAACCAGCAGCGTGGCGCGGCGGAACAGCACTTGGTCGATCCGGTCATGCAGAAGCCCGCCGATCCACATGCCCGCCACCGCCGGCAGGATCAGCACCAGCGAGAACGGCGCGGTCTCAGTCCGGATCACGCCAGAGCCGACATGCGCCACCAGCAGCGCCACAGCGCCAAGGCCGTAGATCACCCCCTGCACCCGGATCTGCTCTGTCTTTTCAGTGTTCAAGGCAGTCAGGTAGGCCACGGTCGGCGGGCCCCAGACACCGGACACGCCGCCGATCAGGCCCGCGATGCCGCCCACCATCGCCTCGCTGCGGCGGGTCGGATTGGTGATTGAGAACGTCTTTCCCATCAGCTGGATGCAGGCAAAGACCGTGACCGGCAGACCGATCACCAGCAGCAGCGCCTGCTGCGGCAGCAGCCGCACGGACTGGGCACTGAGCAGCAGGCAGACCAGGCCGATCAGCAGGAACACCCGGAACTTGCGGATCGAGGCCAAGGCCGCCGCAGGCCCCTGGCGCAGCGCCTGCATGCCGTTGGTGACCAGGGTCGGCAGAATCAAACCAGCCAGCGCCAGGTCCGGCGCCAGAAACAGGCTGAGGCCGGAGATGAAGATCATCGGCATGGCAAAGCCCACCAGGCCCTTGACCGTGCCGGCCAGCAGCGCGATGCCAAAAGCCGCTGCCAGCTCTGCCGGGGAGAGAAACGAAAACAGTGCCGTCATACCTCCGCTCTACCACATCCGCAGCGTGCTGCACGGGCAAAATCAACACGCAAGATTTGATCCAAACGACGCACCCCTGAGTATTTTTGTTGCGCTGCACCTGCAAAATGATTTACCACCGGGCGACCGAATAAGGATCTGATTCATGGCCCACGACGGACAGGACTTGCATATGAAACCGACTCTCATTCCCGACCTGCTGGCGCTGACCGCCGCCGCACTGGAACCGCTGGACCAGCTGCTTGAGGCCGCGCGCGCCTCCGTCAAGGACATGGTGAGCAGCGACGGCCGTGTGTCCGGCAAGCTGATCGAGGAAAATCAGGTCGCGGCGCACGGGCTGTCGTGGCTGGCGACCTATGTCTACTCGCTGAGGCAGATGCAGAAATGGGCCGAGAAGCTGCAGGGCGAGGGCAAGTTCGGCGAGATGGAGCAGCTGCTCCACCAGATCGGCTTTGGCGAATACCTGTGGCAGGTCTATGGCGGCATCCAGATGAACCAGGGCGAGATCATCCGCCTGCAGGACCTGGGCCTGAACCAGGATGCCCAGCGTGCGCTGATGGTGCCTGCAGTGATGACGCTGTGCGAGCAGGGCAACAGCCAGGCCGCGCGCACCCGGCTGGTGCAGCTGATGGAGGAGCAGGCCGGCTCCACCGTGTTCGGCGCCTCCGGCCTGGAGGAAGAGCTGGAAATGATCCGCGACCAGTTCCGCCGCTATGCGGTGGAGAAGGTCGAGCCGCACGCCCACGAGTGGCACCTGAAGGATGAGCTGATCCCGATGGAGGTAATCGAAGAGCTGGCGGAGATGGGTGTCTTCGGGCTGACCATCCCGGAGGAATACGGCGGCTTCGGCCTGTCCAAGGCCTCGATGGTGGTGGTTTCCGAGGAGCTGTCGCGCGGCTATATCGGTGTTGGCTCGCTGGGCACCCGCTCTGAAATTGCGGCGGAGCTGATCCTGTGCGGCGGCACCGAGGAGCAAAAAGCCAACTGGCTGCCGAAGCTGTCCAGCGCTGAAATCCTGCCCACTGCTGTTTTCACCGAGCCGAACACCGGCTCCGACCTTGGCAGCCTGCGCACCCGCGCAGTCAAGGATGAGAACGGCGATTACAAGATCACTGGCAACAAGACCTGGATCACCCACGCCGCCCGCACCCATGTGATGACCCTGCTGGCGCGCACTGACCCGGACACCACCGACCACCGCGGGCTGTCGATGTTCCTGGCAGAGAAAACGCCGGGCACAGACGAGCACCCCTTCCCGACCGAAGGCATGACCGGCGGCGAGATCGAGGTGCTGGGCTACCGCGGCATGAAGGAATACGAGCTGGGCTTCGACAATTTCCATGTGAAGCAGGAAAACCTGCTGGGCGGCGAGGAGAACAAGGGCTTCAAACAGCTGATGGAGACCTTTGAATCGGCCCGCATCCAGACTGCGGCCCGCGCCATCGGTGTGGCGCAGTCGGCGCTGGATATTGCCATGCAGTATGCGCAGGAGCGCAAGCAGTTCGGCAAGTCGCTGATCAATTTCCCGCGCGTCTCCGGCAAGCTGGCGATGATGGCGGTGGAAATCATGATCGCCCGCCAGCTCACCTATTTTTCGGCCTGGGAAAAGGACCACGGCCACCGCTGCGATCTGGAGGCCGGCATGGCCAAGCTGCTGGGCGCGCGGGTGGCCTGGGCTGCGGCCGACAACGGGCTGCAGATCCACGGCGGCAACGGCTTTGCGATGGAATACAAGATCTCCCGCGTGCTGTGCGATGCGCGTATCCTCAACATCTTTGAAGGCGCCGCAGAGATCCAGGCGCAAGTGATCGCCCGCCGCCTGCTGGGCTGACCGCCACTTGTTACTACCGCAGGGGAGCAATCCCCTCCTTGCCCGGCGTTCGCGCCGGGCTTTTTCTGTCCAGCTAAGTGCCGCGCCCCGAACGCTCAGCCTGGAAACGCAGCGCAAAATGAACCTGTTTCCGATTCTGGTCATTCGCTCCTGAGCGAAAGCCGTCTAACAAGGGGGCATGTCACTCCTGCGCTGCCTCCTTCTGTCCTGTCTGCTCCTGTTGTCCGCCTGCGGCGATACGGTGCCGGCGGGCCAGTCCCCGCGCATTCTGGCCATGGGGGATTCCCTGCTGGCCTGGCACAGACTGGCGGGAAAATCCATTCCGGACATGGTGGCGCGGGAATTGCAGGAGCCTGTGGTGGACCGCTCTGTCTCTGCCGCGCGGATCATTTACAAGCTGCCCGTTTCCGGCGCCGCCGGGATGAACATCCGCAAGCAGTACACGTCCGGGGAATGGGACTGGGTGATCGTGAACGGCGGCGGCAACGACCTGTGGTTCGGCTGCGGCTGCTTTGCTTGCGACCGGAAGATGGACAAGCTGATCTCGGCTGACGGGCGCAGCGGGGCCATCCCGGCCATACTGTCAGACCTGCGCGCGACCGGTGCCAGGATCATTTACGTCGGCTATCTGCGCAGCCCCGGTGCTGGCTCGCTGATCGAGCACTGCCGGGATGAGGGGGACGAACTGGAAACCCGCATTACCCGGCTGGCAGAGCTGGACGCGGGCATCTTCTTTTTGTCGAACAGGGACTTGGTGCCTCATGGCGACCGCTCCTACCACGCGCCGGACATGATCCACCCGTCAGTCAAGGCCAGCGGCGAGATCGGCCGCAAGGTCGCCGAGATTATCCGCGCAAACTAAAGGGG